>JAJECR010000026.1 GCA_022821935.1 Candidatus Latescibacterota bacterium | reverse complement strand
GTGAGCAGAGACCAGAAGGGATAGTAAAGGTCTATGGCGAGTCCGTTGCCGTGACTCAGGACGAGGCGAGGGCCTTGCGGATTCCCATGCCTGCGCAGCGAGGTCACAGTCTCGTCGTCCAGGCGGACTTCACACAGCGTATGTGGATCGGGTACGATCCAGGTCTGTTCTGGTGTCATATAAACTAAATGTTGTCCTTCCCCGAATCGTCAGTATAACGCATCCGCGGAAGCGAGATTCGCTATCACCGCGTGACGTCGATAACCTATCGCTCGATGCAGTAAACGTCAAGCGATACCACCTCGATGTACTACCACGACGGCAAATGGTTCGCCACCGCCTCCATCGTCGTCTCCAAGAGGCTCCTGACCAGGCGTCGGGATTACGCCGGCCCGCCGCCCGCAAGCACCTCGCGGCACCGCTGCGCCACGGTCCGCTCCTGGCCGTCCTGGAGGTTGTGGGGATTGATGGAAAAGCCCGCCTCGCCCCTTTCCTGCACGATGATGCGCGGGCTGCCGTCGAGCAGGGCCTTCACCGCATCATCCCCGGTTAAACCGGCTTCCGGGTTAATGTCGACCTTGAGCTGGGGTACGGCGTAGGTCTCTTCCGGATCAAGCCGGCTGAGGGACACGTGGGGTATGCCGGCCAGTTTCCCTTCGATGTAGCGCACTTTTTCTTCCCAGGCCGCCGCATCCGCCGCGTGGTCGCGGTCCAGATAGATTTCGAGGGCCTTGATGAAGGCGAAGATCTCCTCCCGGCTGACCTTCATCGGCCGGCCGACCGTGGCGAAGGGCGTACCGTTCAGCGCGCAGGCGCTGATCAGGTCCTTGCGTCCGACTATGAGGCCCGTCGACTGTGGACCCTGGAGACTCTTGCCGCCGCTGAAGATGACCAGGTCGGCGCCGGCCTCCGTGAACCGGGTCAACGTGGACATCGGCGGACACTCCGAGGCGGCGTCGACGATGACGGGCACGTCTACGGCATGGGCCATGGCCACGGCCTCTTCCACCGGAACCGAGTTGGCGTTTTTGAAGTTCTTGCCCAGGTAGAATACCGCCGCCGCGCGCGTTCCGTCGCCGATGGCCGCCCGCATGGCCTCGACCGGGGGACCGTCCGAATCGTCCAGTTCGATCAGCTTTGCGCCGGTCAGCCGAATGGCCTGGTCGTAGGCGATCCGGTGGGTCTTCTGGACGACCACCTCGTCTCGCATCCCGGACGTGTCCGGGAGCTGGCGGATCCGCTCCGGGTCCGTACCCGTCATGCAGGCCGCTGTGGTGATGACCAGGCCGCAAGCCGCGCTGGCGGTGACGTAGGCCGCCTCCACGCCGAGCATTCCCGCGACCTTTTCCCCGGCCTTTTCATGCAATTCGTCCAGGGGGCAGAATTCCCGGGAGGCTATGCGCATGGTCTCCATGATTTCCGGTGCCAGGAGGGCGCCTCCGTAACGTGTAGCCGTGCCGATGGCGTTAATGACCGGACGCACGCCGATATCTTCATAGATGCCCATGGTTGCGAATCCCTTCTAAGCTCGCTGCAATGCGAATGCCCGATCGGAAAACCCTTGTCCCGCCGGCAAAACGCACTGCATATTTCATTGTTGGTTTTGTGACAGGGTTGTACTGGAAATTGACTCCGCGCCGACCCATAATCAAGGAATAAAACATGCACTACGACGCTTCGCGCCGGACCTTCGATTGTGAGCCGACACTCACGGACTCGGAGGTACTGCGCTTCTGCAGGGACGGATACCTGCATTTCGAAGGGGTCGTGCCCGACGAGATCAACAAACGTACCCGCGACTACCTGGATGGTAAATCCCCCGCCGATCCATGCTACATGCCCGACGGCATGTCCGAGGAGGACCTGGTACGCATCCGCGGTTCCCACGAACCGAGTACCATCCTGCTCGAAGCGTGGTTCATCGAACATGTCCTGCTCAACCCGGCACTGACCGGCGCGCTGCGTTCCCTCCTCGGGCGACATGTAGGGTTGCCCGTGATGGTCAGCGACCACCGGATTGAATGTCCGAAGGAATCACAGCCCTGGCACCACGACGCCGATCACGTGTTTGGACCCGAGGTCCGTTTCGTCGAGGTGTTCTATTTCCCCCAGGACACCCCCGATGAGATGGGGCCCACCGAAGTCACGCCCGGCTCCCATATCCGGACGACCCGCAGAACCCAGGAGGAGAACGGTGTGCTGTGTTCGGGGCCCGCCGGCACCATCGGCCTGCATTCGCAGAGTATCCTGCACCGCCGCGGCGCGTCCACGGCAACCGGCCTGCGTCACATGCTGAAATACAGCTACTGGCGCACGGTGCCGCCGGCGCGGGACTGGATCGTCGAGCCCGAATTCGACTTCAGGCACGCTGATTACGGGGGACACGGATCCGCCCGTTACGTGGCCCACATGTTCTACTGGCTCTGCGGCAAGGGAGATGAATTCCGCCTCATCGGCGGCCAGGCGTGGCCCTGGAAATCGGTCAACCAGATCGGACCCTCCTACGGATTCGGAAATACGGAGGGGTATCTCCCCGACTGGCGCGGGAACAACGACGACGATTATGCCCGTTAAGTGTAACCGATTAGGATGGATGATGATCGCACCGCACAGGGACGGCGTCACGGGATAGCGTCCCGGCGCGGCCCAGTCCGGCGCGACGCATATCTAACAATCACTATAATTACCTTTCAACCGTAAGCAGGTTCGATTTGTCCGTCATCGCCGAAAAACGACCCCGGTTCGCCCCGGAAGAGGCCGCCGAACTCGCCCGGTCCCTCTATGGCGTATCCGGCACGCTTAGCCCATTGCCCAGCGAGCGGGACCAGAACTTCCGGCTTAAGGCCGGAAGCGGCGAGGAATTCGTCCTGAAGATCTCCGGCGCGGGCGAAGAGCGCAGTATCCTCGAGCTGCAGCACGACGCGCTCGACCATCTGGCCGGACGGTTCGACGGAACCGATTGGCCGCGGGTATGCCGGACCAGGGAAGACGATGCCATCACGCGGATCGAGGGACGGAACGGACTGCATCACCTGGTCCGGATGCTGACATATATCGAAGGCCGCCCCCTCTGTGACACCAGGCCGCACGGTCCCGGTCTGCTGCGGGACCTGGGCGCTTTTCTCGGCCGGCTGACCGGCGCATTGGCCGACTTCTCCCACGCGGAGCGGCAGCCCGACCTCATCTGGAACATGGACAACGGACCGGACATCATTCGCCGGTATGCCGGCCTGATCCCCGACGCCGGACGCCGCCGGCTGGTCATAGGTTACTGCGAAGCGTACGAACGCGTCGTCGCGCCCTGTCTCGATGCCCTTCCGCGACAAATCATTCACAACGACGCAAACGACCAGAATGTGTTGGTACGCCGGGCCCATCCCGATGATCCGGCGTCGAGTGAACTGGAAGTCGCCGGTCTGATCGATTTCGGCGACATGGCGCAATCCTGCGCGCTCTTCGAACCGGCCGTCGCCGCCGCCTATGTCATGCTCGGGAAGTCGGAGCCCCTGTCGGCGGCCGCCCATGTCGTCGCCGGGTACCACTCCGAACGCCTACTGTCGGACCTGGATCTGAAGCTGCTGTACCACTGCGCCGTGATGCGCCTGTGCATGAGCGTGGCCATCTCAGCCCATCAGCAGGTCGCCGAACCGGACAACACCTACCTCTCCGTCAGCGAGAAAAACGCCTGGGACCTCCTCGAGAAACTGGAGGGCGTCTCCCCTTCCTTCGCGGAGTACGTGTTCAGGGACGCCTGCGGACTGCCGCCGTGTCCGCAGACGCCCGGCATCGAAGCGTACCTGGCATCCAGGCGCGACGCCTTCGCGCCGGTCATGGGCCCCGGCGTGGACCTCTCCACGGCCCTTGTGTTCGATCTCAGCGTGAGCAGCCCGGACCGGGCCCTGCTGGGAGGCGATATTGGTGTGGACGACCTGACCAGGACGATTTTCCGGCGCATGGAAGCAGCCCGGTCCGAGGCGGGGATCGGCCGGTACGACGAGGCCCGCCAGGTCTACACCGCCGGCCAGTTCGCCCTCGACTGTGACGAAATGCCCGAGCGCCGTACCATCCACCTGGGGATGGACGTTTTCCTGCCCGCCGGATCGCCGGTCTTCGCGCCGCTGGAAGGGAAGGTGCACAGCTTCCGGAACAACACGCGGCCGCTGGATTACGGCCCCTGTATCATCCTGGAGCACGCCACGGAAGATGCAGAGGTAGACGCGGATGATACGACCAGTTCTTCCCGGACCTTCTATACGCTGTACGGCCACCTGAGCGTGGAATCGCTGTCCGGACTTTACGAGGGCAAAGAGATCGAAAAGGGCGAACGGTTCGCCACGCTCGGCGACCCGACAGTCAATGGCGGGTGGCCGCCCCACCTGCATTTCCAGATCGTCACGGACATGCTGGACAATAGGGGGGATTTCCCTGGGGTGGGCGGCCCCGGACTACGGAACGTCTGGCTGAGTCTTTCACCCGATCCGAACGTCATCGTGGGCGTGCCCGCCGAGGCCTTTCCGCCGGAACAGCGAACGAGGCAGGATATCCAGACCGTCCGCCGGCAGCGCATCGGCAGGTCCCTCAGCATCTCCTACCGGCGGCCCCTGAAAATCGTCCGGGGTCACATGCAGTACCTGTACGACGAGGAAGGCCGTGCCTTCCTGGACGCCGTGAACAACGTGCCCCACGTGGGACACAGCCATCCCCGGGTGACCGCCGCGAGCCACCGCCAGATGGCGGTCCTGAACACCAACACCCGGTACCTGCACGACAACCTAGTGGACTACGCCGAACGCCTCTGCGCGAAGCTGCCCGAACCGCTCAGCGTGTGTTTCTTCGTGAATTCCGGGAGTGAGGCCAACGACCTCGCCCTCCGTCTGGCGCGCAGCTATACCGGGCAGCGCGACCTGCTCATCCTCGACGGCGCCTATCACGGCAACCTGACGTCCCTTATCGACATCAGTCCGTACAAGTTCGACGGGCCCGGGGGCGAAGGCGCGCCGTCCCACGTCCACAAAACGCCCCTGCCCGATCCCTACCGCGGTCCGTACAAGGGGTATTCGGCGGAGACCGGAAGCAGGTATGCGGCGCACGTGGGCGAGGCGATCCGTTCCCTCGCGGAACAGGATCGTGGAATCAGCGCTTTCATCGCCGAGTCCCTGCCCGGCTGCGGGGGACAGATCGTATTGCCGGACGGGTATTTCACCGAAGCCTTCCGACATGTGCGCGATGCGGGCGGCGTGTGCATCGCCGACGAGGTACAGGTGGGATTCGGACGGGTTGGCACGCACTTCTGGGGATTCGAAACCCAGGACGCGGTGCCGGACATCGTTACCCTGGGGAAGCCTATCGGAAACGGCCACCCGCTGGGCGCGGTGGTGACCACCCCGGAGATCGCCGACGCCTTCGACAACGGCATGGAGTACTTCAACACCTTCGGCGGCAACCCGGTCTCCTGCGCCATAGGCCTGGCGGTCCTGGACATCATCGAGGAAGAAGGGCTGCAGGCCAACGCGCTGGAGGTGGGCGGCTACCTGTTGGAAGGCCTACGAGCCATGGCGCCTGACCACCCGGTCATAGGAGACGTGCGTGGCATGGGGCTCTACGTGGGGGTAGAACTCGTGCTGGACCGGGAAACGCTGGACCCGGGCGGACACCAGGCTTCCTACGTGGCCAACCGGATGCGGGACCACGGCGTGCTGATCAGCACCGACGGCCCCCTGCAGAACGTCCTTAAGATCAAGCCTCCCCTGGTCTTCAACAAAGAAAACGTCGACTATCTGCTGCACTGCCTGGGCAAGGTGCTTAAAGAAGACTACCTCCAGGTACAGGCGTAATCCCCTTGTTACGCAATCCCGCGGGCAACCGGCCAATCGGACCACGCCCGACGAGACGCTCAGATCAAACCGGACGGGCTTCGTTCCTCAGTGCATCTCTCCCCCCACCAGGTTGTTCGCCACGTAAACCCCCCGGTACAGGGTCTGCCGCAGGGGCGGCATGGACGCGAGCAGCTCCGGATGGGGATCCCAGTTGTGCCACCTGGCGTTGACGGAGTTGTAGCAGCTGAAAATGGCGATGCGCGGGCACTGCTCATTGATCCACGGCCTTCCGCTGTGCGTCAGGGCCTCGGTAAAGAACATCAACGATCCCGCAGGACACGTGTATTGATCCCAGATCGGCGAGTCCGGTGACTGAATGGAGGGCGGCGCGGGGAAGACCGACTTGTGGCTGCCCGATACCAGGAGCGTCCCGTTCCCCTCCTCCACCGGGTTCAACTCCCAGACCACCCGGGTCAGCGCGGAGTTGGCCTTGCCCGGTATGCAGCGGTAGAGATGGGAGTCGCCTGGAAAACGCAGCATGCCGTTGCCGTTGTGGGGACCGAAGTCGCCATCGCCGGCTTCCCGGTACATCAGGTTGGCGGACTCCTGCCGGAATCCGTAGCAGATCTGGTTGGACAGGCCGGGATAGGCCAGGAATTCGTTCATGAATCCCACCACCATCGGATGATCGGTCAGGCTCTGCAGCGGACCGCCGATGGCCGACCGTTCCGGTTCGGGTATGGACTCCGGATCATGGTGCAGTTGCTCGCAGAACGCCCGCATCTCCGCGCATTCGGCCTCGGAAAGTACGCCGGGAATCAGGAGCCAGCCGTCCTTGTCGAACAGGTATTTCTGCTCGTCCGTCAGCGGGACCACGTCCCGGCCGTCGCTGGTTACCCGGGTCAGATCGGCCTGGGTTTCGTCCAGGCGCGCGCCCAGGTTCTTGTCTATGATAAACGCGCCGTTGGTTGACATAGACTGTCCTCCCTGTGATCGGTTTCCGTCCCTGTGATCGATTTGAGTTCCTATGGCCGGATTCCGGCTCTGTGACCGACTCGAAACGCGCGGTCAGTTCGAGTCGCGCGGTCAGTTCGAAACGCGCGGTCAGCCATCTTCCGATCCGCCGGCGCCGAACTCGATCCCCTGGGCCAGCGGAAGATCGGTAGACCAGTTGACGGTATTGGTCTGGCGCCGCATGTAGGCTTTCCACGCGTCCGAACCGGATTCGCGTCCGCCGCCCGTCTCCTTTTCACCTCCGAAAGCCCCGCCGATCTCGGCGCCCGACGTGCCGATATTCACGTTCGCGATGCCGCAATCCGATCCCGCGGCGGAAAGAAACCGCTCCGCCTGGCGAAGACTGTCGGTAAAAATGGCGCTGGAAAGGCCTTGGGGCACGTCATTGTGCAGATCTATGGCCTCTTCAAGAGATTCGTACTCCAGGACATACAGTATGGGCGCGAAGGTCTCCTGTTTCACAATTTCCGACTGGGTGGGCATGCGAATGATGGTCGGTTCGACAAAGTTCGTTCCCAGGTCCGGGCGGCGTTTTCCCCCTGTAATCACATCGCCGCCCTCGGCTTTCGCCTGCTCGATGGCGCGCATCATGTCGTCCACCGCGTCGGTCGTGACCAGCGGCCCCATGAGGGTGCTGTCATCCACGGGATCTCCCATCGGCACCTGGGCGTAGGCATGGGCCAGCCGTTCGATCAGCGTAGGCGTCAGGCTCTTGTGCCCGATTATGCGCCGGGTGGACGTGCACCGCTGGCCCGCCGTCCCCACGGCGCCGAATACAATACTGGGAACGGCCAGTTCCAGGTCGGCGTTTTCGGTGACGATGATGGCGTTGTTTCCGCCCAGTTCCAGTATGGTGCGGCCAAAGCGGGACGCGACGCGCGAGGCCACGGTCTTTCCGGTTGCGGTCGACCCCGTAAAGGAAACGAGGGGGATCCGTTCGTCGTCGAGCATGAGATTGCCGACGTCGTTTCCGCGGCCAATGGCCAGATTGAACACGCCGTCCACCCTGTGGTCGGCCATGACCCGGTTGCAGAGATGCTGCGTGGCCACGGCCGTCAGTGGCGTCTGTCCGCTCGGCTTCCACACGGTAACGTCGCCGCACACCGAAGCCAGAGAAGCGTTCCACGACCAGACCGCGACGGGGAAATTAAAGGCGGTGATGACAGCGATCACGCCAAGCGGGTGCCACTGCTCGCTCATGCGGTGACTGGGCCGCTCGCTCGCGATCGTCAGTCCATACAGCTGCCGGGAGAGGCCGACGGCAAAATCGCATATGTCGATCATCTCCTGAACTTCCCCCATGCCCTCCACCCGGATCTTGCCCATTTCCAGGGAAACGAGTTCCCCCAGCGGCTCTTTGTACTCCCGCAGGATATTGCCCAGGTCCCGGACCATGTCGCCCCGCTTCGGCCCGGGAATCGTTCGCCAGGTATCGAAGGTGCCGCGGGCGTGTTCGATCACCCGGTCGTAGACTTCGGGCGTCGCCTGGCGCACGCCCGCGATCGGTTCGCCGGTCGCCGGGTTGTAAGACGTGAGGATCGGTCCCTCACCGTACGTCCAGCCATCGATCCCCGTACAGGCCCCGGCATTCAGCGCCTCGACATTCAGTTTATCCAGTAATGCCTTCATCTTCGATGCTCCAGTGTGCTGATCCCGTTATTGTTGGTAGCGTAGAAAAGACGCCACTTTTGTCTTCGCTTCGGCCTGCTTTAGGCTTTGTATCGACCTCTTTCATTGTACAATTGTACAATTTGAAAGCCTGTCATGCACGCTTGCCGTCCGCACCGTAGCCCGCTTGCATACCCGTCATGCACGCAGTCAAACGAAATCCTCCGCGTCCTTGTCCAGGCGCCTGATCTTCTCCATGTACTCCGTGATGCGACGGTCGGTTTCGTGCGGATAATCGAAGTCCAACTCGTCCGCGACCGCTACGGCAAGCCGCCTGAACAACCGGGTCATATTGAACAGCGCGGTCCAGTTTTCCTCGGTGTCCGCACCGGCGAACGTGGCATCGATTTCCCCCAGGGTGTCCCTGTCCAGGTACCGCTTGAACCACCGGCCGTGCTTGTTGGTGTTGACGGACCATGCGTGACGCATGCCGATGTACCACTCGATGACCTTTTCGAGCTCCTTGAAATGCCTTCTGCCATACATGTATTTCGCCCAGTAAATCTCGTCGCGCCAGAGGCTCTTGGCCACGTAGGTGATGTCCCACCAGAAGTCATGCATCACCTCGTCGAACGCCGACTTCGAAGGCTTGCTGATGTTGAATCCGGCATAGCTTGACAGGAGCGGATGCTCAACGATCCGGTCCTTGTCCACCAGCACCCTGTAAGGCTCGGAAGGACCATTGAACCTTCCGAATTGCTCGGCCCTTTTAATGCCCCAGTCGATCCGGACGCCGTCTTCATAGATCACCAGGCGAAACAACCCGCCGTCATCCCCCCGGGCCGGACCCGCCGGCCACCGTATCAACACGGGGCCGAAGGCTTCAAGCCACTCATCGCCCCACTCGAAGGGCGCTTCGTCCGCCACGTAGATCTCCACGTCGTAATCCGACATCAGGTCAAGGACCGCATCGTCGTTGACCCGCGAGCTCGTCAGGACCATGCCGCGGATGTTCTCGTTTTCTGCAGCCCACTTTCGCAGCGCATCCAGGACTTCCCGTTCCTTACGCATTTCTTCCTCGGAGCAGGTCGTGAACAATACTGCCGTCCGAAAGCCAAACGGCCAATCAATCTATCTCGATCCGTACTTCCGTCACCCTTGGCGTGCCGCCCCCGTTCTCCGCGCCCAGCGCCAGCCGGTACTGTATCCATGACCCCGCACAGGGAACCGGCAGCGGCTGCGGTTTTTCGTACCAGGTATCGTCTCCCTCCGGCCCTTGCCAGGCGGCATGACCGAGCGTCTCCTCCGAATCCGCCGACCTGACCTGGGCGCGCACCCAGGTCCCGGGGCCGCAATCGGCCTCCCAGGCGATACCCGTGACCGACGAACCCCCGGGAAGTAGATACGGCGTAGATTCGTAGTATTCTTCAGGCCCTGCATCCAGCATGTTGCCCGTGGACACGGCGGTCATGCCATGGGGGCCCGTCGTGGGCAACCGGGTCACCTGCCGTGCGTCGAAGCCGTCGGGTCCGTTCCACCAGACGGCGGAATGGCCGACGTGGTCGCCCTCGACCTTGTGATAGGCGATGGCGAGGTCGACGCGGCCGTCCCCGTCGAAATCCGCGGCCACGCACCCCGAAGCCGAATGGGTAAACAGCCGGGTGCGGTCGTCGGCCGAAAAACCACGGTCGCGCCGGTTCCAGTAAATGTAGGAATCGATGTCCCTCACCCGGTTGTCGTGGTAGGAGCAGATGAAGAGATCGAGCAGACCGTCCCCGTTGAAATCCATGACCGACATGGCGTTCACCGCGTTTGACGGCAGGAGGGTGCGCCGGTCCTCGCGGACGCCCTCGGGACCGTTCCAGTAGATGTGCACGAAGGAATCGTGGGGAACCCCGTGGGATGGCTCATGGCCGCCGATGATCAAGTCGAGGTATCCGTTCCCGTTTAGGTCCGCCGCCCTGGCGCACGCGCCGTGCCAGACAGAGAGCGCCTGGCACCGGTCCATGCTGAAGCCTTCTGGCCCGCCCCGGAGGATGAAGCTGTAGTCGTCGGCGATCTGCGGCACCACCAGGTCGAGCCATCCGTCGCCGTCGAGGTCGACAAGAAAAATCCAGCGGGGATTCCGGTAGACGACGCCTTCGTAGTCCAGTTTGATATGCTCCGTGCGTCCTGAATCGAAGCCATCCCGATCGCCATAGAAGATGACGATGTCCGGGTTGTCGAATCCGCAGAAGACGAGGTCGAGATACCCATCCCGGTCCAGGTCCGCGCAACAGACCCCGTGGGCACGGACCGTCCCCAAGCGCATGTCCGGTTCGGCCCCGAATCGCCCTTTCTCGTTGAAGTACACGTAGGACCCAGGGTCCTGGCCCACCGAGTTCTCTGAGGCGTTGGCCAGGACCAGGTCGGGCAGCCCGTCGTCGTTCAGGTCACATCGGAGCGCCTCGACTGCGCCCCATCCCGGAACTTCCTGGCGACGTTCGGGCGTAAACCCATCGGAACCGCCATGATAGACGTATACGGGGATGTCGCCCCTGAGGTTCCTGCTGAACTGGTTGATGAAAACGGCCTGCGGAAGCGGGTCATCCGAGGAGCGGGCCAGCAGGACCCGCCGGGCGTCATGGGTCTCGAGGGCTTTCGGTGCCGACAACCCGCCGCCGTCCCAGCGGTACACCAGGGATTCAGACGTATAGCTTTCCGGCGTATGGGTCTGGCAGATCACGATTTCAGACCGCCCGTCCCCGTCCAGGTCCCCGACCGCCGCGTCGCAGGCGCTGCGGCTGGGGATCGGGGTGCGGCGGTTGTCGTTGAAGCCCTCTTCCGTACCATGATACAGCCAGGAACACTCCTCCCCGCCGTGCCGGTCCCCGCAGGCCACGACAAGGTCGGTCAGACCGTCTCCGTCAACGTCTCCCGCGGCGATGGCGAGGGCATTGCGACAGGACAGCCGCGCCGGTTCTCCCGCTTCCCGGCCGGCGTTGAATGGCGCCAGGAATACGGCGTCGGACCGGGCGACGAATACAGAGGGCCTGTCGTGGATTCGGAGCACGGATACGAGCGGAACGGCGGGGTCGACATCTTCGGGATAGCCGCCGTGATCCGGGTCCGGTTCATCCGGGGGATCGGTATCCACGGGGATCGTCGTCGACCGTTCCGGTGCTATCCCGCCCGGACCGCCCCAATAGACGCGAACCCTTCCTTCCGGGGCGCGAACGACCAGGTCGGCGTATCCGTCGCCATCCATGTCGTCGGACGCTGCCTGGTCGGCCTCGATGTCCAGGTCGTGGTATCCCTTGGGCTCGAACCCCAACGCAGTCTGGTAGAACAACCGGACTTTGCCATCGGAGACGAAGGCCAGGTCCGGTTTCCCGTCGCCATTGAAATCGCCGGCGGCAACCGAAGTGCAATAAGGCGCCGGCAGGTACTGCACCCTCCGTTCGCCGAGTCCGTCCGGACCGCCGTAGTACAGGTAGGCGTTGAGGTCCCGCCGGATGCCGTTATAGAACATGCCGACGACCAGGTCATCGTAGCCGTCCCCATTGAGGTCGGCGGCGACGCCGGTTCTTCCGCCGTCTGAGGGCAGGAACCGGGAAGTGGTCCGGCCGGGCACGTCGTGATACACGGTGACCGGGGGTTTTTCTCCGTGGTTCTGGCTGTTGCAGAAGACGAGGTCGACGTGGCCGTCCCGGTCCAGGTCGAACTGGTGAATGCGTTGCAGGACGCCCGCCCGGGATACGTAGAGATTCTGGCCGCCGTTGCCGAAGGTTCCCCGGCGGAATGCCTCGAATCCACGGGTTATCCAGGGGGACGAAACGGAAGTGGAAGGCCGGGAACACATGGCCATAACCTTAAACCCGGGAGGTGGACAAATCAACCCATTTATACCGTTTTCGGGCTGAACAGATCCAGCGTCCCGGGCGACGCGCCGGGGTGCTCATCCACCATGTCATTCAGGATCTTCAGTATATCGCGGGCCACCGGTGTCCGACGGTATGCATACACCTCGCCCGGGATCCCGGTCGAGGCCTCCTCATCCACGGAAAGCTCCGAGGAGATCGCCAGGATCATGTTGGGCGGACCGTGCCGGCTCAGCAGGTCGAGACGGGTCCGCACGCCACTGGAGCGCCAGTAACCGAGGAATTCCAGGTAGACTTTCATGCCGGTGGGCGGATGGGTGAACACATACTCGGGGACCAGGACTCCCTCGCCGCCCAGGTCGACGACTTCCGCCCCGGCCGCTATGTGCCAGTCCGTTTTGAGCCGGGCGAAACGGTCCTCCAGCCAGACCACTTCCTCGGGTATCCACTGCCCCGTGGAAGGACCGATCGGTTTCAGACCCGTTTCCGGCGTCAGTTTCAGGACTCCCTCCCGGCGCCTGGCGCCCCATATGACGGAAGCGGCGACGCGCCATTGACCGCAGTGCAGGACCGAGGGGAGAAACTGGGCGATCTGCAATCCGTAGCGCTGGGACGACTTGAAGAGTGACATGGGGCCATCCAGGCGTATGTGGTATTTCCCCGGTCCCGTCTGTCGGATCTCGTGGAGGAGCCGGAAGAACTTCATCTTCCGGAATAGGTCCCGGTAGCGGGCCGGACTCTCCCCTTCGATGTACAGGTCCAGTTCCGACGCCCGCAGCAGGACAGCCTGGGCGAGGGCGACGTTATACCGGCTTAACAGCCACCCGGGCGTGCAGGACTTGAAAGACGCCAGCCGCTCGGCCTCCCTGAGATCGGCGTAGAAGGCTCCTTCGACGAGTTCCGCGCCTATGGCGGCCGACTTCGCCGCTTCGGTCAGAACGGCTTCCCGGTCGATGCGGACCTGCTCCGTGTCCCGGTACGCCGCGGCCGCGCCTTCGAATATACGCCGGCGCAGATCCACCGGATCCACAGGCGTCGCGGACGCGAACGTGCAGCGATCCTTCAGCAGCTTGCTCAGTCCTCGGTGAAAAAGGAACTCCGTCCCGGCGCCCGTAGTGTCAGCCAGCTCTTCGTCTAGTTCCTGCCGGGTCCCGCCTTCATGACGCTCGAAGATGCGGATCAGCGATTCGGCAACCCCGAGATGATCCGGTTCCAAATCATCGATATAGGGAAGGTGGATCTCACCCTTGCGAAACCGGACACGGAGCAGGTCACCCGTCAGCATGTCACCGCCTCCCTGCCGGGTTTCTGATAGGCGCTGTGCTGCCTCCGCCGGGTACTCGCGTATTCCTCGCCCGTCCGTTCGGCCACGAGTTCATACAGCACCGCGTGCTTGCCCTCGACGCGCCGGAGGATCCGGCCCAGGCGCTGGACGTGTTCCCTTACACTGCCGGAACCGGACAGGATGACGGCCACATTGGCTTCGGGGACGTCCACCCCTTCGTTCAGCACGCGGGAGGTGACCAGGAAAGGATATTCGCCGGCGTTGAACGCCGCCAGAATTTCGCGGCGCTCCTTCACCTTCGTCTGGTGCGTGATGGCGGGGACGAGGAACCGGCGCGAGATCCGGTATACCGTTTCGTTGTCGCTGGTGAAGATAAGCATGCGGTCGCGGCGGTGCTGCCGGATCAGCCTTTCCAGGACACGCAGTTTGGCCTGCGAACCCTGTGCAATGGCCTTCTGGGTCCGGTAGGCCGTGAAGGCCCGGCGGCCCTCTTCGCTGCGGGACGTCGCCGACAGGAACCGCACCCACCCATTAGGACCGGCCAGCGAGATCCGGTGCTTTTCCAGAAACGCGCGGTAGATATCCCGCTCCTCCTGGTACTCGATCCGCTCTTCCGGCGACAGCCGGACGTTGATCTTTACCGTTTCGTAACCCGACAGATACTCCCCGCTCAGAGAACGGATCTCCTGGCGGTAGGCCGTCTCTCCGATCGCGTCCTTCAACAGGCGTTCGGCGCCGTCCTCCCGCTCGAGCGTGGCCGTCAGCCCGAGCCGGTATGGCGCCAGCGACATGTCGGCGGTCATGAGGTAGGAGGGGCCGGGCAGGTGATGGCATTCGTCGAAAACCACCAGTCCGAACCGGTGGCCGAGCCGCTCCATGTGCAGATACGCGGAATCGTAGGTGGACACCGTGACCGGTTCGATGTCGTAATAACCCCCGCCGATCAGGCCCACTTCGACGTCGAACTGGCTGGAGATCACGCCGTACCACTGTTGCATCAGATCGATGGTAGGAACGACCACCAGTGTGCTGCGCTGGACGCGGACCATGGACATGAGAGCGACGAACGTCTTGCCCGCACCGGTCGGCAACACGACCACGCCGCGGCCGCCCGACTGCCACCACGCGTCCACGGCTTCCTGCTGGTAGGGAAAGGGGGACCGGTCCGACTGGAGGGAAAGATCCAGTTTCTCGTAGGAACGGGCGTCGTCCTGGTACGGGATGTCCCGGTCGACGAGCAGCGTGATGATCTCGCGGTAGTGCCGCGCCGGAGCACGGAACAGGTCCACCCGCTGGTCGAAGGCGCAGCCGGGCAAGGACAGCTCGGCCACCTGTTCCCGGTCGCCGTGCACCAGGATGGTCCCGCGGTCGAATTCGAGTCTGAGCATGAGATCGGGGCCTTGCGTGCGTGCGGCAGCCCGCAAGGACGGGACGGGGCGGCCGATCCAACCTGGCCTATTCCCGTCCTTCGAACAGCTCGTCGCGCCGGGTGGCAAGCACGGTCTTCAACGCATCGACGAACCGGTCGATGTCCTCGTAACTGTCGTAGAAGTGGGTAGAAATGCGGAAGACGGGCTGACCGCCCGCGCCGGTGGCGGCGATCTGGATGCGGTACTCCTTCCACATGATTTGTACGATTTTGCCGAGATCGCAACCGTCGATGGCGAAAGAGGTCAGAAATCCCGACATCTCGGGCCCCGGCGGTACGGTCATGCGGGCGCCGTCGATCTCCGCCTCGACCAGCTCGCGGAGGTACCGTGCCAGGCCCAGGCAGTAGGGCCTGATCCTGTCTTCCCATCCGATGCCCTGTTGAAAGTCGATGGCCGCGCCCAGGCCGGCGAAATGAGTCGTATCGTGCGTTCCCGTCACGTCGAACCGCCTCGCGTGGCTAATCGGCGCCGTATTGTAACCCAGGATCGGCGCGGGCAGCGAACTCAGGTAAGGATCCGCCACGTAGACGATTCCGGTGCCCTTGGGCGCCAGGAGCCACTTGTGCGTGCTGCTCGCGTAGAAATCGCATCCCCAGGCTTCGATGTCGACCGGCACCATGCCGACCGCATGGGCGCCGTCCACCACGGCGACGGCGCCGTGGTCATGGGCCAGGGCGGTCAGTTCACGCACCGGCGCCACCAGGCCGGTGGTGCAATAGACGTGGGAGAAGACCATGACCTGGGTACGGGACGTGATCTGGGCGGCGAAGGCTTCGACGATTTCCCCCGGCGATTCGGGAGGCGTCGGCAGCGGGATCTTCCGGATCAGCACGTGCTGTGTTTTCGACATGTGTTCCCACATGCGCTGGACCGAGGGATACTCCTGGTCGCTCATCAACACCTCGCCGCCGGGCTGCAGGGGCAGTCCACGGGCGGGGACATTCATACCCATCGTGGTGTTGAGTACCAGAGCCACGTTTCCTGGGGAAGCGCCGGTGAAACGCGCGACTTTCTCGCGGGCCGCTTCCACCAGGGGTCCCATGACCTTTCCGCCCTGGTTCCGCAACGGATTCGCCTCCACATGGCGCAACCACTCGACCACCTGTTCGATCACGGGCTTCGCGGACGGGCCTACCGAACCACCCTGAAGGAAAGTCACGCCGTCCTCGAGGTAGAACTGACGGCGGATATCCGCCCAGAATACCCGCTCTTCTTCTGAAATGGGTTTGTCACGCGCGGCCATGCGGCGAATGCCTCCTGTGATGGAATTCAAGTCCTGTAAACCGATGGGCCTACCCTGCATGGAATGTGGCGCAGACCGCCCCAATGTCAAGGGGATTAACGGCTTAACACGGGCCGTACCCCGTGTTGCGAGGAGGACTTCAATGCTTGACAGCGGACACGGGGTGCGTAAGTTATGAATCCTCCTTCGACCAGTTCGAACTTCGCTATCCGCGCAATCCAGGACCAGTAAAACATGTCCCGTCCCAACGTCATATTCGTCATGGCGGACCAGATGCGCGGCGACTGCATGAGCTGCGACGGCCATCCGGTGGTAGAAACGCCCAACCTGGATCACCTGGCCGCCCGGGGCGCGCGATTTCCCCACGCTTACACCGCGGTCCCTTCCTGCATTCCAGCCCGGTCGACCATGATGACCGGCATGGACCAGTGGCACACGGGCGTCCTCGGCATGGGGCGTGGACAGGGTCCCATACCCAACGACTTTCCCCATACCCTGGCCGGCACGCTTGCCAATGCCGGGTATGCGACCCACCTGGTCGGGAAAGGCCACTTTACGCCGCAACGGGCGGACATGGGGTTTCAGTCGGCGGAACTGGACGAGTCAGGCCGGATGTTCGCCCAGGGCCTGCGGGACGAGTACAGGCAGTGGTTCGACCGAGAGAAAAAGCGGGACATCACGCCGGACGATCACGGCGTCAACTGGAACTCGTGGATCGGGCGTCCCTGGCACACGGAGGAGTATCTCCATCCGACCGCCTGGACCATGAGCCGGGCGATCCACTACATCGCGGGGCGGGACCGCGCGAAACCCTTCTTTCTCAACATCAGCTTCGCCCGGCCCCATTCACCGTACGTTCCGCCCGGGTGGTACTTCAACCTGTACCATGACCGTGAAACCCCGCCGCCGTACATCGGCGACTGGTCGGATATGCACGACGCGCCCTTCGACGCCACGGACGTGAACGCCTGGCACGGGAAGCTGTCGGCCGCGCGCATACACCGCGGCAGATCCGGGTATTACGGAGAGATCTCCTTCATCGACACGCAGATCGGCCGGCTCAAGAACTGGATGGAACGGCACGAGCCGGAGGCCTGGTCCAACACCTGGATCATCTTCACATCCGACCACGGCGACATGGTGGGCGATCACCACCTCTGGCGAAAGACGTACGCCTACGAGGGCAGCGCGAGGATACCGCTGATCGTCTGCCCGCCGGCCGCCTGGGACGAACAGGTGAAATCGCCCGTCCCCGGCGGCGTGACCGAACTCCGCGACATCATGCCGACGATCCTGGACGCGGCCGGTGTGGAGGCACCGCCCACGGTGACGGGCAGCAGCCTCCTGCCGCTGGTATGGGGCGACGCTGAAGGCTGGAGAACCTATATTCACGGGGAACACTGCTGGTGCTACGCGCCCGAACAGGAAATGCAATACGTAACGGACGGACACCGGAAGTTCATCTGGCTGCCGCGCATCGACCAGAAGCAGTTCTTCGACCTGGACGAGGACCCCGGCGAATGCCGAAACCTGGTGGGCAATCCGGCCTATGAGAAAGAAATCGAAAGGTGGGAAGGCTATCTCGTGGCGGAACTTGACGCGCGGGACTGCGGTTGGGTTGTGAATGGCAGGCTGCACTGCCCGGACGAACCCATGGTTTCGCCTTATAAAGACGTGCGGTGGGGAGGATAGGCCCGATGATCCATGCGCTTGAAACAGAGCCTTCTCCGTCCATGACTCTCGCGTATCCACGTCAGGAACTCCGATCCTCCGCGTTCGTTGATTTGCCTTCAAGAAGCCCTTCGATCCGTGACACCCGCGTACCGAGGTCAAACACTTTGCCATGCAGATCACGGATATCCGCCTTCAGATCGCGAAAGAAGTAGATGAAAACGCCAATGGTGATGACATGTGGAATCCAATCAATCCAACCGGACATTGTAACACCCCTATGATTAAAGCGATCCCCTGTAACCGGACGCGCGTCGCAAACGGCGCTTCGTACCGGCCTTCGGATCACGCAGTCTGACTCTTCCGGAGCATGATATCTTCGATCCGGGCGATCCGGTTCTCAACCCGATCTATCCGGCTCTCGATCCGATCTATCCGGCTCTCGACCTTCCCGATGTCTTCCCGGATACGCGTTTCCATCTGGTGCATCTCGGCCTTCAATACGGTCCTCAGTTCCTGCCGACCCGCTTTGGCTTCCCGCCAGAAGAAGATGAAGGCCGCCAGCAAGACGGCCGGTTGAATCAAAAGGCCCGCGATTTCCATGATGCCCTCCGGATATTGGCGACACAGTCGCTGAACGTCCTTGACGGAGCGTTTCAGATGTGATACACAATGAACAGTCTGTACGGCTTTGAAAATCTCGAAAGGACTGTCGTTTTTTGTACTCTTCTGCCGGAGACAGCCGCCAGCTTGGGAGTCGATAAGACGCCACGGTCAGGCAAGAACAAGAGAGAGGAATGTACTTTGGACGAGATCGGAACGCGCAAGGAGGACCTGGATACCCCGGTACTGTGGGTTGACCTGGATCGCCTTGAAAACAACATCCGTATCGTGGGGACGCGATTGAAAGAGGCCGGCGTTGAATGGCGCCCGCACATCAAGGGCGTCAAGATTCCCGCTATTGCCCACAGGTTGCTCAAGGCCGGCGCGATCGGGGTCACCTGCGCGAAGCTCGGCGAGGCCGAGGT
>JAJECR010000070.1 GCA_022821935.1 Candidatus Latescibacterota bacterium | reverse complement strand
CTTCAAGGAGACTCCAGATGCCAAATCGGTTTCGGATTATGCTGGTGGTCCTGTGCCTGCTGGCCACGCCGGCCGCGGTTCTCGCCCAGGGGGACTATTTCGGCCGGAACAAGGTCCAGTACCGGGATTTCAAGTGGGAGGTCATATCCACGCCCCACTTCGAGATCTATTACTATCAGGGAGAAGAGGAAGCCGCCTACGATGCCGCCAGGATGGCCGAGCGGTCGTACAATCGTCTGAGCCGCATACTCCGGCACCGATTCAGCGACAAGGTCCCGATCATCTTCTACGCCTCCCATACCGACTTCCAGCAGACCAATGTCCTGTCCGGTTTTATCAGCGAAGGCACCGGGGGCGTGACGGAATTCAACAAGAACCGCATATTGCTTCCCTTTACCGGGTCTTACGCGGAACTCGAGCACGTGCTCACCCACGAGCTCGTCCACGCCTTCCAGGGAGACGTACTCTACGGCGCGGGTCCCGGGGTTTCCATCCTGAATCCCATGGCCTTCGTCGCCCCCCTCTGGTTCATGGAGGGCATGGCGGAGTACCTGTCCCTGGGCGGTATAGACGCGTATACCCACATGTGGCTTCGGGACGCCGCGCTGCAGGGTTACCTTCCCCCGACCATACCGGCCATGGACTACAGTTTCGGCGTATACCGGTTCGGCCAGGCCCTGTTTACCTACATCGCGAACCGGTACGGAGACCGCAAGATCGGCGAGATACTCCGCAAGATGGGACGCATGCGAAATGTGGATGCAGCCTTCCGTTCCTCCATCGGCAAGGATATCGAGAAGCTGTCCGACGAGTGGAACGAGCACGTGCGCAAGACCTACCTTCCGCAGATCAAGGACTACGAAAAGCCCCAGGCCTTTGCGCGGCAGCTGACCGACGTCCGGGAATCCCGGGCGGGCCTGCACCTCGCGCCGGCGATTTCGCCGCGGGGCGACAAACTCGTATTCATCTCGAATAAAAGCCTCTACAACGATATCTATCTCGCTTCCGCCATCAACGGCGAGGTCATCTCGAAACTCGTCGAAGGGGAACGATCGGCCGATTTCGAGTCACTCCGGTTTTTCTCCACGTCCATCTCCTGGTCGCCCGATGAGCAGTTCATCGCCTTCCCGGCCAAGGTGGGGGCCCGGGACGCCCTGTACGTCATGGACGTCAGGAAGAAGAAGGTGGTCAGGCGCATCAAGGTCAACCTGGACGGCGCCACGTCGCCGAGCTGGTCGCCCGATGGCAGCAAGCTGGTCTTCGTCGGCCTCCAGGGCGGACAGTCCGATCTGTACGTGGTGGACGCCACGGGCGGCAATCTGAAGGCCCTGACCCGCGACAGGTACGCGGACCGCGATCCGGTATGGTCGCCGGACGGCAAGAAGATCGCCTTCTCCACGGACCGGGGCGATGTGACCAATTTCAGGACGCTCACCTTCGGGTACCAGCAACTGGCGCTCTACGACCTGGCCACCGGTGAGATCGAAAAGATTCCCGACCAGATCGGCAAGGGGATATCACCGCAGTGGTCCGCCGATGGCGAGAAGATCGCCTTCATCTCGGACCGCACCGGTATCTCCAACATTTTCATCTGGGACTCGAAGTCCGGAGAGACCTATCAGATTACCAATATCCTGACCGGAGTGACCAACGTTACAGCCGCCGGTCCCGCCATCACCTGGGCGCAGAAGGCGGACCGCCTGGTCTTTTCTTCCCTGTCCTGGGGAGGGTTCGACCTGTTCGCCATCTCCGATCCGGTTTCGCTGATGAAAGAACCTTACGATCACGCCGTGGCGGCGACGCCCGGCGCGGCGCCGTCGGGGCAGCTGCTCGCTCCGCCCCGGAGGACCGAGCCTACGGAAGAAACGCTGGCCGCCGGGGACGGCGAAGCGTCTTCACCGGACACCGCCGTTGCGCTCGCCGATACCCTGTCCACGTCGCCGGATGCCGCGTCCGGGACGGGGCAATCGGTTACAGACGCGGAGGGGGAAAAAGCAAGCACGGTCCGGACCGTGTTTACGGCGTCTCCCGATACGACGTCCGCAAAGGAAACACCGCCGCCGGACGAAGGTCCCGATGAAACGGAAAGTACCGAACTCCTCCAGGAACCGGAGTTTCCTTTCGGACCCGTCACGGGCGGCATCGGACCGGGGGGCGAGTTGCCGGACACGACCGCCTGGATCGACGGCACCTTCAAGAAGAAGAAGTACTCCCCCCGTTTCGGCCTCGATTATATTGGCGGGAACGCCGGTTACGCCACGAACGTCGGCCTGGTGGGCAGTTCCCTGCTGTCCTTCAGCGATATCCTGAACAACCACAAGATTCTTGTCGGCGCCAACGTTTTCGGATCCCTGACGGATGCGAACCTGTTGCTTCAATACACCAACCTGACCCGGCGCGTCAACTGGAGCGTGGCGGCGTTTCAGTACAGTTACGACCTGTTCTACAACTACCAGAGTCCAATCCTTACCCAGGTGACCACCCAGATCAACCGCGGCGTTCATCTTTTCATAAGCCGGCCTTTCAGTCAATTCAGCCGCATCGAACTGGGCGTCCAGGGGGTGCACAGGACGCGTGAACTGGTGGATGTGAGTTTCAATTACTTCGGCATCCGTCGAACCAGGCGCGGGAACCTCGGCAGCGTGAATTTCATTCAACCCAGCATCGCCCTGGTCACCGATCACACCCTCTATGGCGTTACCGGCCCGATCGCCGGCGCCCGGGGCCGCATGGAAGTGATACCGACCTTCGGCGAATTGCAGTTTACACGTGCCGTCATCGACTACCGATCGTACTTCAACGTGTTGCAGCGCTACGCCTTTGCCTTCCGCCTGTTTGGGTTGGCCAGCGAAGGGCGCGACCAGGAACTCTATCCCTTCGGAGGCCCCTATGACTTTCGGGGCGCCAACTACTGGTCCGTCTGGGGGAGCAAGGTCGCGATGGCCAACGCGGAGTTCCGGTTTCCACTGATCGAAGTGCTGGCCATGGGCTGGCCGCTTCCACTGGCTTTCCAGCAGATTCGGGGCTCGCTGTTCGTGGACGTGGGAAGCGCGTGGGACCAGAACACCAGCGCCGTACAGGCCAATCAGTACGCGGGCTACCCCAACGTGGGCGAGTTCGTCGACGGCAGGCTGGTCAGGTCGAACGGGCTGGGGCCGGGTACGATGGAAGAACTGGCGGGAGGGCCGGTCGCCGTGGCCTATGGTATCGGTGCGCGGGCGCGCGTCGGCTTCCTGATCCTGAAGTTCGACATCGCCCGCCAATTCGACCTGGGAAGGCGGCCGTCATGGTACAACGCCGAAAACCTCCCCAACGTGCCCAGGGGACTGGAATCCGAGTTCCCGGGTACGCGTTCGTACCGTCTGAGGAATGCGCTGAACGACACCCAGTTCTTCTTTACGATAGGCGCCGATTTCTAGGATACTCTCCCCGAACACCGGCCGACCGGTGTGTCCCCCGTCGATTCACCAACGCCTATACACGGAGACACGGCAGGTATACATGCATACGTCAGAAGAGATCAAGGCCCTAAGGGAGCAACACTATAACGCCACACTGACCGAAATCCATGAACTGAATCCCGAACTGTGGATCATCCGGGTGAAGCCGGACGACGAACTCCCGCCGTACAAGCCCGGACAGTACACGACCCTCGGCCTGGGCGACTGGGAGCCCACCAACGATCCGGCCCATAACGAGGATGTAAACGAGAACCTCAAGACGAAGCTCATCCGCCGCGCCTACTCCATGTCCTTTCCCATGTACGAGGACGACCCCGGCCAATTGCTGGAACCGGGGGACATGGATTACTACGAGTTCTACATCACGCTCGTGGCCCGTGACGGCGAAGAGGGCCAGGACCCTTCCCTCACGCCCAGGCTGTGGATGCTGAAGGAAGGCGACCGGCTCTTTATGGGGCCCAAGGTGACGGGTCATTACACCCTGGAACACGTGGGGCCGGGCGACCAGGTCATCTTCGCCGCGACCGGCACCGGAGAGGCGCCCCACAACTGCATGATCGCCGATCTGATGCGCAACGACCACAAGCCCGACATCATATCGGTGGTCTGCGTACGATACGCCCGGGACCTGGGTTACCAGGATACCAACGAGCGGCTGGAGCGGATTCACTCGAACTACCACTACATCACGCTGACCACCCGGGAGGCGCACAACCTCGATCGCAAGGTGTACATACAGGACCTCGTAAAGACCGGGGAACTGGAAGAAAGTACCGGCATCGTCCTGGACCCGGACAGGACCCACGTGTACATCTGTGGTAACCCCGACATGATCGGCGTGCCCAATTACACCAGGGAGGGCGACAAGTCCTACCCCACGCCCACCGGCATGGTCGAGCTGCTTGAATCGCGCGGATTCAAGGCGGATCATCGAAGGGACAAGGGGAATATACACTTCGAGGAATACTGGTAGCCGGAGACCGGCCGGTTCGCGGCGGGATGAACAGGTAACCCGTTTCCCGGCTCTCCAGGTCATTAAAAGCGCCGGATCCGGATCGCATTCTGTACGATGATGAGGCCGCCATGCAGAAACTGACGCTGGATACGGATGGCAATCCGGAGGTATCCAGCGGGCCCGTGCCTTCCTGCAGCGACGTGGAAGTGCTGCTCAAGGCACGGGCGTGCGTCCTGTCTCACCGGGGCGTCGCCGATGTCGACGGCACACCGGTATCGGCCATACCGGCCAGGCCGACTGCAAATGGCCGCCATGTATCGTTGGGCCGGTGTTTCACGGGGATCATCGAGTCGGCGGGGGGGCGCGTGGAGGCGCTCACTCCGGGCGACCGCGTCGTCGCCTGTCATACCGACGGCGGTTTTTCCGAATACCACAGCGTACCCGCGTACCACGTCGTAAAATTGCCGGTCGGCATCAGTTTTGAAGAGGGCGCCATAGCCGCGCTGATGCCGACGGTCCTGAACGGGATGGAACGCGCACAGGTGAAGGACCGGTCGGTTTTCATCAGCGGCGCGGGGACCACCGGCCTGCTGAGTACGCAGATCGCGCGCATATCGGGTGCGACGACGATCATCGCGGCGGACCTGCACGCGACGCGGCTGGCGCGCGCGCGGGACGCGGGCGCGGACACTGTGGTTAACATCTCCACGGAGGACGCCCACCGGCGCGTCATGGACCAGACCGGCGGCCGGGGTGTGGATGTCTGTCTCGAATGCGCCGGTAACGAAACTTCCTTTTTCCAATGTGCGGCGACGCTGCGGCCGGGCGGGAAGCTCGTCGTCCTCAAACCTGTGACAAATCCCGTATCCATCGAAATGCGGGAATGGTCCAAGCGATCGCTGCACCTGATCATGGGCCGGGAACAGCCGTTCGAAACCCCCTACCTGGTGGAACAGGGGTTGAAACTTGTCGGCATCGGCGCGGTCAGGCTGCGTCCCCTGCTCACCCATGTGTTTCCCGTGCATCGCATTGCCGAAGCCCTCGAACTGATCGACGGGCATCCGAACCTGGCCGTCGAAGTCGCGCTGATAAGGGCATAGGGACCGGCCCCGTACAGGGCCCCGTAGTGCTTGACACGGAGACTTCCGGGTTCTTACTTTCAAGCCGCCGTGCACGGGACGCGAGATCGATCGAAAGGGTAAGAAAGCGCTTTGTCTTCCGAAATCAGTATCCTGAATCTGATCCTGGATTCGGGCACCGTCGCCAAGGTCGTTATCATTGTCCTTCTGATCTTCTCTGTCGTTTCATGGGCGATCATGGCGGAGCGTTGGCGGTATTTCCGCCGGGCCCAGGCGCAGTCCCGGCATTTCCTCGCATTCTTTCAGTCCCGGCGCGACTACGACCAGGTTTACACCGTCGCTTCGAAGTGGCCCTGCAGTCCCGCCGCCGTTGTCTTCCGCGAGGTGTACGAGAAGCACGAGTCGGTCTTCTCCCCTCCAGGCGGCAACGAAGGCCGGTCGAAGGAAATCGGCCAGGACCTGGTGGAATCCGTCTATCGCGACCTGCGGCTGGCCGCCCACCGGGAGCTGGCCCGGTTCGAAAAACGACTGCCCATACTGGCCACCGCGGGAAGCGTGTGCCCCTTTCTCGGCCTCTTCGGAACGGTGTGGGGCGTCATGACCGCCTTTCTGGATATCAGCACCAAGGGCTC
>JAJECR010000046.1 GCA_022821935.1 Candidatus Latescibacterota bacterium | reverse complement strand
AACGAGCTACCAGACTGCTCCACCCCGCGTCGTCTTTAATTTAAATATACGAATCGCACGGTTCCTGTCAACCGCTTTTTGCCGAATGGGGCGCGTCGGTCATCGCCGAACCGTCCGCGATGCCGCATCCTTCGAACAAGGCGCGATGCACCGTCATATCGTGGTCCAGGCTGTAGTCCGGCTCCTTTGCCCCGGATATGCAGGCCGCGAGTTCGGTCAGCAGCGAAGGCGGCCCGGCAGGCGTGGGTACGGTCAACTCCTGCCATCCCGCGGCATATTGCTCGAAGGGCCGTTTGAGGGATAGCGCCAGACTGTTCGATCCGATAGGGGTATGGATGGCCGTTCCCCCGGTACCGTACAGCTCGATGCGCCTGGTCAGACCGCTCTCCACGTGCATGGACGCGGTGTCGATCGTGCCCAGGCCGTCGTCGTCAAAGACGTGGACGACCACCGCGTTGTCCACGTGCTTTTGCTCGCCGTAATACCGGGCGTGCGTCGCATGCACCGCCTTCGGACTGCCCATCAGCGTGACCATGATATCCACCAAGTGGCCGGCCATTTCGAAGTAGAGCGAACCCTTGTACCAGTCGAGTTCCTCCACCAGCCGGGCGTGATAGGCCATGGGCTTCGGGATGTGACCCCGGAAATAGAAGGGACCGCCCAGTGCGCCAGCCTTGCGCAACCGGATCATTTCCGCGATCGCCGGGTTGTACCGCCACATGTAGGCCATCTGGAGATGAAGGTCCTTACGCCGCGCCGTGTCGTGCAGCCCTTCGAGCCGGGCCATGTCCACGCCCGCCGGCTTCTCCAGCAGGACGTGCTTGCCCGCCTCCAGCGCCCACTCGGCGTAATCGAGGTTTTCCGAGACGCGGCCTTCGCAAATGATCGCTTCCGCGTCGCTGTCCAGCGCCTGTTCCACTGATTCGAAAACCCGGATGTCCGGCAGATCTGCCGACCACTCGCCCAGCTTCGCCTCCCTGATCGCGGGATCCGGCTCGTAGGCGCCGACGAGTTGAAACTCGCCGGGCCGGCTCGCGGCGTCGCGGATGTGCATGACGGTGTGGCTGTGCCACAGGCCCAGGTAGGCGAATTTCAGGGGCATATTTGTTCCTTTCGGCGGCCGGCCGGGCCGTGGATCACTGCTGAACGTTCTGGATCACTTCGGCCGGTTTCATGCCGGCGGTCTTGAGCGTTTCGCGGGTAACCATGATACAGGTCAGAACATATATGGCAAGTATGGGAAGGGCAACCAGTAACGGAGACACCTCCGCACGGTACGCGTACTGGGAGATCCAGCGGCCGTACACCCAGTAGACGACGGGTAGCGCGATGACCAGGGACAGGGCGACGGACATGGACATGGCCGCGACGTTCATCCGGACGATATCTACCGTGGAAGCGCCGTGGATCTTGCGGATGGCGACTTCGCGGATCTGGTTGAGGTTGAAGAACACCCCGTAGTTGTAGATACCCGCGACGGCGAGCGCGAAGGCGACCAGGGCCAGCAGGATCAGCGTATCCAGGATCTGCCGGTCGCTGCTGTAGGTCTCATCCAGCTTTGCATCGAGAAAGAGGAAATCAAATCGATTATTGGGCAGCAACTTACTGTAGGCACTCGACAGGTATTGCAGCGTGGCTTCCTGTTCCGACGGCTCGATATCCACGATCAGATGGGTCAAGTCCCAACCACGGTGTTTCAGCATAGTCGGTTCGATATTGTGATGCAGCGACTCGGTGTGAAAATCGCCCACGACACCCACGACCCGTACCATTTCGTAAGCGATCTCCTGCTCCGAACCCACGTCGTCCTCATCCAGTCCCAGCGCGTTGAACGCCGATTCGTTCAACAGGACCGCGTTGCGAAACTCTTCTACTGCGAAAGGCCTTCCATGAATTAACGGAATCTTGAGGGTTCTAGGGAAGTTGGGCCCCACAGTCAGGATTTGGAGAAAGAACTCGGAGTCTGTTCCCTTCAAGGTCGTCGAGACCCTAGTTCCATCGAAACCTCCCGGGTAACCGGTAGCAGAACTGACACTTTGCACCCCGGAATACCTTTCGAAATGTTCGGCCACCCTACGGTGCCAATCGGCTGACGCGGTCAACGGTACAACAATCTTGTTCTTCTTCTCATACCCCAAAGTCTTGTCAGTCAGGTAGTTCACCTGGTTGTAGAACAGCGAAGTGAGCATCAGCAGCGCCACGGATATGGCGAGCTGGAAGAACAGCAGTACCCTACGCAGCGAGTTGGCGGTCCAGGAGGTGGATACCCTGTTCGCCAACATGTCGACCGGACTGATTCGATAAAAAACAGAGGCTGTACAAATCCCCGAAACGAGTCCGATAAAGAGGAAGGCAAGCCCCAGGGAGCCGATGTATTCAACACTGATATCGGAACGGGAAAGATGTTCCAGAAGCGTAATCCGACTCACCCTCAACATCAATACGCAAACGATCGAGATAACTAAGGCGGACAGACAGTTTATCAGGGTCTCCAAGACGAACTGGCAAATCACCTGCGTCCTGCTTGCCCCGAACGACTTGCGCAGGCCCATCTCCTTAACTCGTCGAACAAGGTAGGCGATGTTGATGTTCATGTAGTTAGCCACCGTCATGAACGATATGAGCAGAAGATAGACCAAGGCGAAGTATACGTAATTGATATCCCCCTTAACCTGTCCCCAGAATGCGAACGGCGAGAAATAAACTTCTGCAAGAGGTTCGAGGTCGTATGAACCCTGGTTTACTTCAGGAAGGTATTGCGAAGAGAAGTCTTTCAGTTTCTCGATGAGGTCGTGTAACGTTTCTTCCCGGCTGTCTATCAACATCACGTAAGTCAGGAACTGATATGCTCCCCAGCCGATCATATTATTGGGCACCGTAGCGAAGGATACGAATGCATCGGGCCGGAGATGGGAATAACGGGGAACTTCCTCCATGACGCCGACTACTTCCAGTGTTCCTGTCCGTAACCCGTGAAAATACAACTGCCTCCCCGTAGGATCCACATCTCCGAAGAACCGTTCCGCCATGCTGCGACTGATTACGGTAGTGTTCGGGCGGTTGAATTTTCTGATTGTCTCCGGCGTGACCGGCCCAAAGGAGAACATGCGAAATACGTCGGGGTCCGCGTAGGCGACATTAAAGTGACTGGATTCAGCTTGTTCGCCGGGAGATGTACTGAATTTCAAGGACTGCATGTAGTAAATTCGTATTGCGGTTTCCACTTCCGGATAGACGTCCACAAGCGTCGGTCCAAGAGGACCCGAAGTCGTTGCGAACGTTACGTTGTTAAATGCGGATAACTCGACCAACGCCCGGTAAATACGGTCTCCATTTTCGTGAAACCGGTCGTAGGACATTTCGAAGAGGACGTAGTTCAGTCCGAAGATCACCACGATGAAGTTCAGGGTGAATCCGAAGACGTTCGCGGCGAAGACGCCTTTGCTCTTCGCGATATGCCGGAAGGCGGATATGATGTAGTGCCGGATCACAGGGAGTTCCTGGCACGCAGAACGCGTTGCGGTACGCCGGGATTAGCCTGAAACCCCGGCGGTATCGATATCGTTGCCTCGTTTCGAGAAGATGTGCTGCGAGATGACAGTAGATCAAAGTATGTTACGCGGGCGGCCGCACCAAGCGGATTCAGTTATCACCCTGTCCATGTAAGGATTCTACCGTTGACACACCCGCGGATTACGACCATATAGAAATCGGCCTGTTCCAGCCTTCGCGCCGTTTCGCTCGCCGAGGCGGGTCCACCGACCTGCCAACAGTCTATTTCTCTACCCTGGTCCAGCCCACTTAAATTTCCATCCATGTCCACCGAACTCTTCGTCTTCGTCCTGCTCTCCGCCGTACTGCACGCCACGTGGAACTTCGTAGCCCGTCGAAATGCCGGGGACCTCACCGTATTCTGGTGGTCCCTGTGGATCAGCGGCCTCGTGCTGCTGCCCTTCGTGGCGGGCGTGGCCGCTTCCCAAGGCACGGCGGGATTCCTGGCAATGATGGCGGACGGCTGGTTGTACGTGGTAGCCACGGGGATCATCCATACCTTTTACTTCCTGCTGCTGGCCAGAGCCTACCAACACGGCGAGATCTCCCTGGTGTATCCCATCGCCCGCGGATCGGGGATCGGTCTCACGGGATTCCTGGGATGGCTTCTGCTCGGTGAATCGCTGACGCCGATCGGCGTGTCTGGAATAGCCTTGATCTGTATCGGCATACTCTCCATGGGGATCTCGATCGTCGGGCGCGCGAGGGACGCGAGACGCGGTTTCGTTTCGGCGCTGGGGGTGGGCGCAACGATCGTCAGCTACTCCATCGTGGACAAGGTAGGCGTGAGCATCGTCCATCCCGTCGTCTACATCTTCGGCATGTTCATGCTGAGCGCCGCGCTGGTCACGCCGATGGTCGCCGTCCGAGATCGCGGGCGCCTCTGGCTGAAACTGTCGCAGACCTGGCGTTCCGCGGCCCTGATCGGCGTCGGATCCACTGCCGCTTACCTCATGATCCTGTTCGCCATGACCGTGGGCCAGGTGGGCTACATCGTCGCGCTGCGGGAGTTCGCCGTGGTCCTCGGCGCGGTGCTGGGTTTCGTCTTTTTGAAAGAACGCATCACCCCGATGAAGGTGGGTGCCGTGCTTATGATCGTCGCCGGCCTGGTATGCATCAAATTGGGATGAAACATGATGTAAAATACCGCGCGACGCGCCTTGATTTTGTGCGCCGGTATGACTACATTGCCTATTGATTCCCATCGTGATTCGTCTTCGTTTCGCTGCTGTCGCGGGGCCATATTAAAGGAGATCTGTGAACGTGTCCCGTCTGAGCCGACGTTCCTTCATTCGAAATACCGCCATATCCGTTGGAGCGCTGACCGTCGGCGCTTCGGCATTGCAGGGTTTGATCGCCCGTCGAGCACGGGCCATGGACGCCGGGTACGACCACCTCATCGCGCCCCGCGGGGAAGGAGGATACGGCCCGCTTGCCCCCGTACCTTCCCGGAATACCGGCGAAACCCTGCTTGAACTGCCGCCTGGATTCTCCTATACCGCCTTCGGAAAGAAAGGCGGGATCATGTCAGACGGTCATCCCACACCCGCCGCCCACGACGGCATGGCCGCCTTTCCCGTAGACGGTATGGTGCGGCTTCTCCGCAACCACGAGATCAACACCGGCAAGCCGGTCGAAGCCATCGGCAACCGTACCGCGGCCTACGATCCCACGGCACCCGGCGGGGTCACGACGCTGATCGTCGATCCGAACACCCGCGAACTGGTCCGCGATTTCGTGAGCGTGGGCGGGACGCTGCACAACTGCGCCGGCGGCCCCACCCCCTGGGGCTCCTGGATCACGTGCGAAGAATCCACCATGGGCACGGACCGGTACTTCAGTTCGCGCTGGCTTCAGTACCTGGGCGGTTACGACAAGGAACACGGATACTGTTTCGAGGTGCCCGCCGATGCCGAGGAGAGCGTTTCCGCCGAACCCCTGACCCAGATGGGTCGTTTCGTCCACGAGGCCATAGCCGTCGATCCAGCCACCGGTATCGTGTACGAGACCGAAGACAACAATCCAAGCGGATTCTTCCAGTACATTCCCGATCATCCCGGCGAGCTCGCACGGGGAGGACGCCTGCGCATGCTCGCCGTCAAGGACCGACCAAGGTACGACACGCGCAATGACCAGACCATGGGCGCTGCCCTGCCCGTTACCTGGGTCGAGATCGAAGACCCCGACCCGGTAGGGGCCGGCCTGGACGAGCACCTGGTTTACAAGGAGGGAGCGGACAAGGGCGGTGCTGCCTTCGACCGCCTGGAGGGATGCTGGTACGGCAACGGCCGCATTTTCTTCACGGCGACTACCGGGGGTGACGAAAGTCTGGGGCAGGTCTGGGAGTACCACCCC
>JAJECR010000313.1 GCA_022821935.1 Candidatus Latescibacterota bacterium | reverse complement strand
GTTCGAGGAGTTGTGGGACCGGCTGGACGAGGAGATCGTCAAGACCGTTTTCAACGCCGAACTGGCCGAAACGCGGATGCCGCGCCAGGAAGCCCCGACCAACATGCGGGCGATCCACCAGGAAGCCCCGGCAATGGCCGGCATGGCCGCGGAAGATCCCGAAGCGGACGCCGGCGTCCGGCGGGGAGGAAGACGGGGCTCAGACTCCGGCGGGAACGCATCCCGGGCCCGGCCCGTCAAGGTCGAGCAGAAAGTCGGCCGCAACGCGCCCTGTCCCTGCGGGAGCGGCAAAAAGTACAAGAAGTGCTGCGGGGCGGGTGTCGCCTGATCGTCCGGGGCGCGCACCGCGCATACCGAATGAAACCCTCCTGAAGCCGACCCCAATCGAAAACAGGTCTATTCTTCCTCGGCGCCGATCTGGCCCAGGTCCAGATCCAGCTCGTCACGCCGCTGGTTCTTGGTGATCCTTCCGTCCTGTACCCACAGGATGCGGTCTGAAACGTCCAGCATCTTCAGATCGTGGGTCGCCGAAATGATCGTCACCTGCTTTTCCTGGTTCAGTTCCCGCAACAGCTCGATGATCTCCCGTCCCGTTTTCCGGTCCAGGTTACCCGTGGGCTCGTCCGCGAGGACGATGGCCGGATCGTTGGCCAGAGCACGGGCCACGGCGACACGCTGCTGCTGCCCGCCGGACAGTTCCAGCGGCTTGTGCTGGACCCGTTCGCCGAGCCCCACCAGCGTCAGCAGGTCGACGCCCTTGTCGATGGCCTCGTCCGTCGCCAGCCCGGCGAAAATCATCGGCAGGGTGACGTTCTCCAGGGCGGTCATGACCGGAATCAGGTTGAAGGTCTGAAAGATGTAGCCGATCTTGCGGCACCGGAGCCAGGCCAGTTCGTAGGCGTCCAGCTGGGCGACGTCGACCTCGTCGATGTAGACCTTGCCCTCCGTGGGCTTGTCCAGCGCGCCGATCATGTTGAACAGGGTGGACTTGCCCGAGCCTGACGGACCCATGATGGATATGTACTCCCCGCGCTGGACCTCCATGTCGATGCCCTTGAGGGCCTCCAGGGAAAGCTTGCCCATCTGGTAAACTCGCTTGACCCCGCGCGTGCGGACGATATTCTGGGTTTCAGTATCCGGCGCGTCCATTACCGCGGTCTGCTCTTCTGTCATTTCCCGCCCCTTTCAGGTATCCGTCCGAATCCCTTCGATCCGGCAAGGTATTCCGGGTATGCTCCAACGTTAAACTTCCGTGCGCATGGCGTCGGCCGGCGGCATCTGGGATGCCCGGTACGCGGGATACAGCGCCCCGATGATGGCGAGGCCCAGTCCGGCTCCCAGCGAATACAGGCCGCTTCGCGCCACATCCAGCACGGGAAACAGCATCAGGGGGTCCCATCCGTAGGAGGTCATCATGGAAACCAGCATGAACAGGCAGCCCAGTATGACCCCGCCCACGGAACCGACCAGTCCCTGGAAGGTCGACTCCAGCACGAACAGTTGTATGATGAACTTGTCCAGCGCCCCCAGGCATTTCATGGTACCGATTTCCCGGTACCTTTCGGTTACCGACATCAGCATGGCGTTGGTGATCCCGACGACGCACACCAGCAGGGAGAGGGAAACGAGCCATACCTGCTGCGTCGCCGAATCGCCGTCCGCCCCTTTCTGTTCCAGCAGCGCCCGGACCTGGGGGGAGCCGTTTTCCACGAGCGCTTCGTTGATGGACGCGCTGGTCAGAATGGACATGAGAAAGGCAATGCCGAAAAAGATGCCTCCGATCGTGATCAGCGACCGCCAGAACCGGATCCTCAGACTGCGGAAACTGATCTCGATCGCCTTGGACAAGGGCAGTGAGATCTGCTTCTCCGTCGTGCCGGCCGTCGCGACCGATTCCGTCGTCATGCGCTCTTTTCTCCTTTTCTGTTTGCCACGGCCAGTCCGATCAATCCCTTTTCCGTGAGTTGCTTCAGATACGTCAGCGTGGAGACTTCCGCTTCCTTGCGTTCCAGCTTGTATTCGTTCCGGATCGTCGATATGACATGATCCACGGTGTTCCGTCCGTCACAAAGCCCCCAGAGGAACGAACCGATTTTGTCCAGCACCACCGTTCGCCGGCTCGGCACGTAGAACACCCTGGACAGGGTATTGATCCACCAGGTCTTTCTCCTCGGGATACCCAGTACGATTTCCCCGTCGGAGTTTTCTTCGCAGGTCAGTCTTTCGTTGCGTACCGGCTTCGCGCGCAACAACTCCCTTCGAGGCAGCGGGGGCGGTTTCTTTCGAAAGAGCGACATCATGATTGCGATCCGTGGAAGCGTTCCCGGCCATGGACGCGAACGTTCGCGTTCCGCACGATCAGTGGCAAACCACGGTAGCGGCTATCTCGTCCAGGAAGTCGGGCTGGTGCGTCTCGTCCATGTGTCGCAGCACGTAAAGCCTATTGCCATCGATACAATGCCAGCCGCAACAACTCAATGGTTTTTTTCGGGGCCGCCGCCAGGGCAGCCACGCCATCCGGCTGTGAACCGTCTCCGGATCCACGCCCTCGCCCGTCCCGCGGATGCCCGGATGGCCGTAAATCGGACTGTTGTCATCGGACCAGTTGTCGATCTCGTTACCGTGCGTATCCTGGAACCACTCCGCAAACGTCCGGTTCTCGAGATGCATTTCGGCAAGACTCGTCCTGACCACTTCCAATCTGGCGCCGTCGCGCTCAAATGTCAACTCGATCTGTCCCGTCAGAAAGGAGTGCTTCTTGAGGGTGCAGTCGGACGGCAGATCGAATTTCAATCCGTATACCGCCCAGGTAGCGGTGTCGCCGCGCGCGTGGTCGTCCAAGGTGTTCAGCAGTCGCGCGGCCGGGTTCATGATGGATTCGCCCCCGCGGCCGAGGACCTGGGCAAATACCGTGCGGCCGCAGATTTCGCACATCCACAGGCAGCCATAGGCCTGCAGGGGGTCCCGTCCCTCCGTCCGCCAGTGGAACCCCTCCACCGTTCTGTCCGCCAGTACGGTCTCGTCCTTGATGAGTCCCAGGTCCCGTCGGACCTTCACGGGCGGTGCGTTCTTCCCGCCCTTTCCGGAAAGGTTCTTGAGATATCTCGTCACCACCTGGTCGACGGGTTCCCGGCCCCGGGTGCGCTCCCACCTCAATTCGAATCGGGGCATTTCCGTATCGTCGAGCCGCAGGTAACCCGATGCGAAATCTCCGGTAACCGCGCCGATCGTCCAATCTTCTGGCCGCTCGAACGACAGGTGATGCCAACCGGTGACCGCCCATTTCGAAGCGCCGCGATTCATGTAAGCGTTCGTTCCTGCCGCATTACCCCACCATCCGCCGGTCCCGAAACGACGGGTTCGGGGGTTCCCGGTCCGCCTGGCCCGCCTGGCCCGCCCGGTCCGCCCGGACTGCCTGGTCCGCCTGGTCCGCTCGCCCGCGTCCGGACCAGCCTGGCTAAGCCCAGGATGTAATGGATGCCCGATCCGACGACACAGCACAGCGCCGCCCAGAGCGCCCAGTTTCCGTAAGGCTGCAGATCCACGGCGTAAAGGAAAAGCGCGCCGCCTGTGACCAGGGTGGTCAGTTTGCCGATCCTGTCGGCCGGGAGTACCACGCTGCCGGGTTTGAGATAAAGACACACGCCCGCCCCCAGTATGGACAGGTCGCGGGCGATGATGAGCGCGGCCGCCCACAGGGGGAAATCCCGGAAGAGCACCAGGAAGACCGCCAGGGCGCCGACCAGGATCTTGTCGGCCAGCGGGTCGAGGACAAGCCCCCATTTGCTTTCCCAGCGGAAACGGCGCGCCAGGTAGCCATCGGCCGCGTCCGTCAGAAAGGCCAGGCCGATGAGCACGTAAAGGCCCAACTGCGAATCTCTTGCGAAACCCCAGTAGATGACAGGCACGGCGGCTATCCGCGACAGGGACAACAGGTTGGGCGGAAACCAGAACCCGTCCGCTCTTCCGGTCAGCCTGGCCGGTCTGGTCGGCCTGGTCCGCCTGTTTCTCCTGTCCCGTTCGTCACCCGGGCTCATGTCGCCGTCCCTCGCGTCCTCATACGGCTGCCGTTCGCCGAAGCATCTCGCGGGCGTGTGATAGTGCCATGGCGTCCACCGTCTCCCCGGCCAGCATGCGCGCGATCTCCTGGACCCTGCCGTCCTCGTCCAGGTGATCGACCAGCGTGACCGACCTGCCGCGGTCCGACTGCTTGTGCACGGTGAAATGCGTGCGGCCCCAGCAGGCCACCTGGTGAAGATGGGTGATGCACAGCACCTGGTGGTCCCTGGACACTAACTTCAGCCGGTGCCCGACCGATTCGGCGATGCGCCCGCCGATGCCAATATCGAGTTCGTCGAAGACCAGCGTCGGCATGCGGTCCGATTCGGCCAGGATCACCTTCAGGGCCAGCATGACCCGGGATATCTCCCCGCCGGACGCGATGCTCACCAGCGGCTTGAGCGCCTCCCCGGCATTGGGCGATATCAGGAACTCGATCAGGTCCATCCCGCGGGCGTCCACGCGATAGGTGCGCCCGTCGATGCGCAGCGGGCCGTCTTCGGACGCCTGCCAGTCGATTCGGACCTGGAATCCCGTCTTCCCCATACCCAGTTCCGCCAGCTCCGCCACCACCCTGCTCTCCAGCTTGCGCGCTACCTGTTTTCGCCGGTCCGACAGGGCCTTCGCCCGCTCGGTCAGCGCCTGGCGGGCAGCTTCCACTTCCGCGCGTAAACGGTCCCGCCGTTCGTCGACCGTATCCATCAGGTCCAGTTCCCCGGCGATCCGGTCCTGGTAGGCCACGACGTCCTCGATCGTTGCGCCGTACTTGCGTTTGAGACGCCCGACGAGGTCCAGGCGGTCAAGCACCTCTTCCAGGCGCGCCGGGTCGTACTCGACGCGGTCGCGGTAGCGCCGCAGGAAATCGATGCTGTCGTCGAGCTGGTAGCGCGCGTTCCGGACACCCCCGAGGGCTTCCCCGAGCGCGGGGTCGATACGCTCCGCTTCTTCCAGCGCGCGGATGACCCGGACCAGTCCGTCGACCGCCGCGCCTTCCCCTTCGGAGAGCGCCTCGAAAGCGTCCGAGGCGACCCGGATCAGTTGCTCCGCGTTTTCAAGGACGGCCCGTTCCCTTTCCAGCTCTTCGTCTTCTCCCGGGGACAGTTCCGCCTGTTCAAGCTCGTGCAGTTGAAAGCGGTACAGTTCCTCCCGCTCCCGGGTGGCGGCGAGTTCATCGTCCAACTGCCTCAGCGCTTCCGATCGTTCTGTGAAGTGACGGTAGGCCTCGGCGACCTGCTGTTGTGGCGCTCCGGCGTCCTCGAAACCGTCCAGAAAGTCCCGGTGCGTCCTCGGGTTCAGAAGCGACTGGTGATCGTGCTGGCCGTGCAGGTCCACCAGCAGGTCGCCGAGGCTCTTGAGGACGGAAACGGTGACCAGGCACCCGTTGATCGAGCACCTGTTGCGCCCGTCGCGGCTGACCTCCCGCCGGATGATCAGCGTACCGTCTTCCATGTCCACGCCGATTTCCGACAGCAGGGCCTGCACCTGCGCGTCGCACATTCCTTCGAACAACCCTTCGATTATCGCGGTCCGGGCGCCGCCGCGTATGGCCTCCGACGTGGCCCGGCCGCCGAGAATGAGTCCCAGCGCGCCGATCAGGATGGACTTCCCGGATCCGGTTTCCCCCGTGAGCACGTTCAGTCCGGGCGTGAACTCGATGTCCACCTCGTCCAGCAACGCGTAGTTTCTAACCCTCAGGTTCGCGAGCATAGGCCACAACAGGTTTACTCAGCGTTCGCCCCATTTCAGCTTCGTTCGCAGGACGTCGTAAAAAGAGCGATCCGTGAACCGGATCAGATGTATGGTGTGTTCCGCCCGGCAAAGTTCGACGGTGCAGCCCGGCTGAATGACCACGTTTTCCTGGCCGTCCACGGTGAGCAGGAGATCCGGATGATCGGCCCGGACTTCGATCCGGACGCGGTCGCGCGCGGCGAGCACCATGGCCCGGTTGGACAGGGTGTGCGGACAGATGGGCGATACGACGATCGCTTCCATGTCGGGCGCGAGGATCGGTCCGCCCGCCGCCAGCGAATAGGCCGTGGAGCCGGTCGGAGTCGAGACGATCAGTCCGTCTGCCATAACGTCATTGACGTATTCGTCGTTGACGTAGATGCCCAGTTCGATGACCCGGCAGATCGAACCTTTGTCGATCACGATATCGTTCAGCGCCGAGAAAACCTCTCCGGTATGCGCGTCCCCCGAAGTTCCGTTCCCTGTCCTTCCCTGCAGGACCAGTCTCTTGTCCAGCGAGTATCTCCCTTCGAACACCCGTTCAAGGGCGTCGCCAAGCTCGTCGGGCGTCGTCTGCATCATGAAACCGAGCTTTCCGGAGTTGACTCCGAGAATGGGTATGCCGGAACCGCCTACCAGGCGCGCCGTCTTGAGCAGCGTGCCGTCCCCTC
>JAJECR010000211.1 GCA_022821935.1 Candidatus Latescibacterota bacterium | reverse complement strand
TCTCCGTCCATGTCGACCACCCTCCCGTGCAGGCGGTTGTTCTCCCCGATGAATCTGGCCACGAAGGAACTCCGCGGTTCCTCGTAAAGCGTCTCGGGATCGGCAACCTGCTCGATCACGCCGCCGCGGAGCACGGCGATGCGGTCCGACATGACCATGGCTTCCTGCTGGTCGTGGGTGACGTACACGACGGTGACGCCCAAAGTCTTGTGGATGCGGCGGATCTCGTACTGCATTTCTTCGCGCAGTCGCCGGTCGAGCGCGCCGAGCGGTTCATCCATGAGCACCAGTTCCGGATCGAAGACCAGCGCCCGGGCGATGGCCACACGCTGCTGCTGGCCCCCGGAAAGCTGGCTCGGGCGCCGGCCTTCGTATCCTTCGAGGCGAACCAGTTGCAGGGCGCGTTCCACCCGTTCCCGGCACGTGTCGCGGTCCATGCCGCGGACTTCGAGGGGGAAGGCCAGGTTGGCGCCTACCGTCATGTGGGGAAAGAGGGCGTAGTTCTGGAACACCATGCCGATACCGCGCCTGCGGGGAGGCAGGGTGTGGATGGACCGGCCGTCGACCCGTATCTCGCCCGACGTGGTCGACTCGAAACCGGCCAGCATCATCAGGCAGGTGGTCTTGCCCGAACCGGAAGGGCCCAGAAGGGTCAGGAACTCGCCCTTGCGGATGTCCAGGTCCACGTCATTGACCACCGTGGACTTTCCGTCATAGCTCTTGCTGACCTTTCGGTATTCGACGTAGGGCTTGCCGGACCCGTTCATCTGAGCACACTCCTGTCGAAGGATGAACCGTTCAGGCGCGAAAGGAAAACCTAAACCACCGCCGCCGGGCCTGTCAATCGTTTTCCTTTTGACGAAAAGAGCGGGAATATACCTTACGGGAGTCGCACGAACGCCGGGTTCAGCGTGCCGGAAAAGGTCGCTTCGAAGCGTGCGCGCTGATGGCAGCCCAAACCATTCACCCTGAACCGGCCGACCGCCGGGAGAAAGACCGGACAATCCCATGGAACTCTACATAATCCGCCACGCGGAATCCGAGAACAACGCCCGGCCGCAGGAAGAACGCACCGATGATCCCACCCTGTCCCCCCTCGGATACCGGCAGGCGGAATACCTCGTGAACCGCATCCGTCATTTGCGCCCGACCCGCATCTTCGTCAGTCCCTTCCTCCGCACCCTGGAAACCATCGCCCCCTACATCCGCGAGACGGGGCAGTCCGTGGAAGCGTGGATCGACCTCCACGAACAGGGCGGAGTCCAGGCCGGCGCAGGCAACGCGGACTACGAGGGACGGCCCGGCATGAAACGCTCGGAGATCGAAGGGGGATTCCCGGGCGTCCGGCTCGGCGACGAGTTCGACGAAGCGGGCTGGTGGAAGTGCCGGCCGTGGGAGGACTACGAATCCGCCCAGGTGCGGGCGGAACGGGTCACCCGGCGGATTCACGACGAGTTCGGCCACACCGGCGAACGCGTGGTGCTGATCAGCCACGGCGCGTTCATGCGGTTTCTGGTGGGCGTGATCCTGGGTACCCCGGGCATGGGACATGACCGGATCGACTGGTTCGCCAATACCTCCGTGACGCGGTTCCTCATCACCCCCAACTATACCCACCTGGCGCTGATGAACTGTACGCGTCACCTGCCCGAGGCGTGGATCACCGGGACGGACAGCCGCCCCTTTCATACCGGCGAGTACGTGGAGGAAGACGGCGACCGGCCCCGTTGCGCCTGGACGCTGAAGGACCCGCTGCTGGCCGCCTACCACGACGACGAGTACGGTTTTCCCCTGGACCGGGACGACGATTTCCTCGAGCGGCTCGTGCTGGAGATAAACCAGGCGGGGCTGAGTTGGCTGACGGTGCTGAAAAAGCGCAAGGCCTTCAGGGACGCTTTCGACGGATTCGACGTGGACCGCGTAGCCGCCTACGGCGACCGGGAACGGGAACGCCTGCTCGGGGACGCCGGCATCATCCGGAACCGGCTGAAGATCGACGCGGCCATCCACAATGCGCGGGTCTTCCAGGAGATCAGGCGGTCACACGGTTCCTTCAAAGCCTGGCTGGATGTCCAACCCTGCGATTCCCTGGATGAATGGGTCGCGGTGTTCAAGAAGACGTTCCGGTTCATGGGCCCCGAAATCGTCGGCGAATTCCTCATGAGCACCGGCTATCTTCCCATCCGCCACGATCCGGAGTGCTTTCTCGCCCGGGAAGGGCACCGGGTGGGGTAGTTAAGGCGCCGGGCGCAATAATCTGGACGGGGACCGGTGGACGGGACCGGAGGACGGCGTCGCGGATCAGGCTTCTCCGTCGTCGTCTTTGAGCAGGTCGCGTTCCTTCAATTCCGCTTCCAGTTTGTCGAGACAGGTCCTGAATTCTCTCCAGGCGTCGGGAGAGATGGTGATGCCCTTCCTGCTGGGAAAAAACGCACCGTCGTTTTCGTAGTAGATACGAATATCGGCGTATTCGTTTCCCCGGAATGAGGTGATGGTGAACCTGAACTCTTCCTGGCTGTTCTTCTGAAAGCTGGCTACGGGCGGGTTGTCGTCGGCCATGGATTTACCTCGTGTTTGCCTCGTCGCGCGGGCGAGGAGATGGCAGCGCAGCGAAACCGCGAATTGTCCGCCATGATAACCGGCGACCCCGTACCCGTGTCAAGGAATTTTGGTCTTGTTTTCCGGGGTCCGGGTTCTTACTATTGTTGCACGCGGGAGCCGGTACCCGGGATCGTTCCCGCGGTCTTTTCGGCGGTCGGTTTCGTTCTCGAACCGGGTCTTTTACAAGACGAAGCCGACGTCGGCTTCTTGTTTTTATCTGTAACGGCGCGGGAGGATTTAGATGGACTGGCAGGATACATTCGCGGACCGCATGGACCTCATCGGCGATACCGCGGTCATTGAGTTGCTCAAGCTCGCGGAACGGCCGGACGTGCTGTCCTTTGCCGGCGGCCTGCCGGACGCGGCCACCTTTCCCATGGATGCCGTGAAGGAAGTCACCGCCCAGGTGTTCGATGACCATGGCAGCATGTCGCTGCAATACGGGCCCACCGCGGGATACACGGCCCTCAGGGAGTGGATCGCCGAGCGCATGGGGCCCGTCGAAGGCGTGACCGCCACCGTGGACGACATCATCGTCACCTCGGGTGGAATCGAAGCGATGGATCTCATTGCGAAGACGCTGCTCAACCCGGGCGACGTCGTCATCGTGGAAGCGCCGACTTATCTGACCGCATTTTCCGTCTTCCGGTGCTACGGCGTGGAATTCGTGGCGGTGGACATCGACGACGAGGGCATGCGCGTCGACCTCCTTGAGGAACAGCTGGTGGAACTGGAGCGGCAGGGCAAGCACGCCAAGCTGATCTACACCATGCCGGCGTTCCAGAACCCGGGGGGCGTGACCATGCCCCTGGACCGGCGACGCAAGCTGGTCGAGCTGGCCGACCGGTACAACATCCCGATCCTGGAAGACCACGCCTACGCGGAACTGTACTTCGACCGTGCCCCGCCGCCTTCGCTCAAGGCGCTGAACCCCGACGGCGTCCTTTTCGTCAGCACCTTTTCCAAGATTTTCGGACCCGGTATCCGCCTCGGATGGATCGACGCTCCGCCGGCCGTCATCGCCCAGCTTTGCCAGGCCAAACTGGGCAGCGACCAGTGTTCGAGCACCGTAGCGCAACGCATCGTATACGAATACGGCCGCCAGGGACTGATGGACTCCCAGATCGTACTTTCCCGGGCGCTGTACCAGGCCAAGCGGAACACCACGCTCGAGGCCCTGACCGGGCATGCGCCGCCGGGTATGACGTGGACCCGCCCGGACGGCGGTTTCTACGTCTGGCTGACCATCCCCGAGGGGATCGATTCCACGTCGATGCTGGCCTGGGCCGTGGAACACGAGAAAGTGGCCTTCGTGGCCGGGCCTTCATTCTACACCGACGGCCGGGGGACGAACCAGTTCCGGGTGTGCTACAGTTACCTCGACCAGGGGCTGATCGAAGAAGGCATATCGCGGATATGCCGCTCGGTCGCGCACCACATCGAACGGCGTCATCGCGTCAGCGTGTAGAGCGCATGACCCTTTGCAGGATCGCGACCCGCATCGTTGCCGGACGCATTCTTCATTGACCCGTCATTGACCTGTCCCGCGGCCCCTGTAATCAGATCGGATCACGCAATGTTCCAACTCACTGGTGAACACGAAGAACGGTTCCGGGAAGACGGCTACCTGATGGTGGAGGGCCTCTACGACGAGGAGGAGATGGAGCTCCTGCTTAACGTGGGGCGTTCCGACGGCGAAAAAGCCTCCCTCGTCCGGTCCGCCGAGGATACGGAAGGCCGCGAGAGCAAGCTCTGGCTGACCTCGGATACGGACCGCGAGGACATCTACAACGCCATCTGCCACGGCCGGCGCATGGTCGATACCCTGGAACGGCTCATGGGGGACGAGGTCTACCTGTACCATTACAAGATGATGGTCAAGGAACCCCGCGTCGGCGGAGCCTGGGAGTGGCACCAGGACTACGGCTACTGGTACCACAACCAGGCGCTGTATCCCGACATGGCCAGTTGCTACATCGCGGTGGACAGGGCGCACAGGGGGAACGGGTGTCTCCAGGTCATCCGGGGTTCGCACCGACTGGGAAGGATCGAACACGGCCGGTACGGCACGCAGGTGGGGGCCGACCCGAAGCGGGTGGAACTCGCGCTGGACCACCTGGACCACGTGTACTGCGAGATGTCGCCCGGCACCGCGCTGTTTTTCCACGCGAACGTGCTGCACCGTTCGGATCCGAACGAGAGCGACGACCCGAGATGGAGTCTCATCTGTTGCTATAATACCCGCCACAACCCATGCCAGGACCGTCCCGGCCACCCGTCTTACCGTCCCCTGGAAAAGTGGGAAGACGGCAGGGTCAGGGAAGTGGGGCGCAGGCAGTGGGCGAACCTCGTCGATACAGCCGCGCCGGGCGCCGGTTGATCAGCAGGATTGACGGACGCGCCGGGCGCCGGTTGATCAGCAGGGATGACGGGCGCGGACGGGACACGGCGGCTAGGATACGACACAAAAAGAAGACGTCCGGATTACCGGAAACGCCTGTATTCCGTTATGCCTGAGTGAGATTTCTGCGTTTTGTTGTTGCCAACGCATGAAGACTGAAATATAAATGTATAAGACGGATTGCGGATTTTGCGGTAAACAAACTGATCCAGCCTTCATAAATCACAATACATCCTTTATTCATTCTATTTTCCAACATGTCCCGCAATGCGGGAATCCACATGAAAGGAACAAGATAATGACCAGATTCACATCTTACCTGCTGGTCTGTTTCGTCGGGATGCTCGGACTTTCCGGTTGCGGCGGAGCCGAAACCGAAGAAACGGCCACGGAAGAGGCGGCTATGGAAGAGATGGCCGCGGACGTTGCCATGATCAACGTCGAGGTCACCAGCATCAGCGAGGAATTCGCCAACATCAACACGAACGCCACGAGCGACCAGTTGATGGAAGCCGGTTTTGCCGCGGACGGCTGGATTTCAGTGCACCATAACGAGCATACCATGGTCATGCCGATGGTCGCGGATTACGGCGACGTGGCCGAAGGCGCCTGGCTCGCCCGGATCGACGAAGAGTCCGGCACGCTCCAGATCGCCATAAACGGCGGCAATGCCGCCACCGATATCGGCGCCGCGGTGGGCGATATGCTGCACGTCATGGCCGCCGACGCCCCGGATATGGGTGAGGGCGAAATGGGCGAAGGCGAGATGGGTGAAGGTGAAGGCGAGATGGGCGAAGGGGAAATGGAAGAGGGCGAAGGCGACATGGACGAAGGTGAGATGGAAGAAGGCGACGCGGGAGAGTCCATGGGCGGAGAGGAAGCCACCACGCAGCCTGCCCAATAAGATCTGAGGCGGCGGGTGCATAGCAACATGCCCACACGCCCCAACATACTCTGGTACTGCACGGATCAGCAGCGTTTCGACACCATCGGCGCGCTCGGCAATCCCCACGTGAGCACGCCGGCGCTAGACGAACTGGTGCGGGAAGGCGTCGCTTTCACGCGGGCTTACAGCCAGAGCCCGATCTGCACGCCAAGCCGGTCGAGTTTCATGACCGGCATGTACCCCGGGCGGATTCACAACTGCCGCAACGGCAATGGATCCTTCGTGAATCCGCCTCCCCTGATTTCCAAATTGCTGGCGGACAGCGGTTACGACTGCGGTCTGGCGGGCAAGTTCCACCTCCAGAGCGCGGGGCGGCGTACGGAGCCCCGCATGGACGACGGCTACCGGTACTGGCGCTTCAGCCACGCGCCCCGGGACGACTGGCCGGAGGGGCACGATTACGGGGACTGGGTGCGTGAACGGGGCGGCGATCTGGATGCCCTGCGTTTCAGTGAGGACCGGGTCCCGCCGGAACTGCACCAGACGACCTGGGTCACCGAGTGCGCCCTCGAGTTCATCAACCAGCCCCGGGACGATGACACGCCCTGGATGCTGACGCTCAACCCCTACAGTCCCCACGAACCGCTGATCCCGCCCCGAGTCTACGCCGAACAGTTCGATCCCGCGGATATGCCCGGCCCCCATTTCCGGGAAAGCGACCTGGTCCAGCAGGCGGAACTCCGGGACGTGTTCTTCCAGTCCGAATCGCGGCACCCCGACCTATTTGGCGGCAAGAAACAGCAGGCGCTCTACTACGCCATGATCCGGCAGGTCGACGACCAGTTCGCACGGATCATACGAGAACTTGAACGCACCGGACAGCGGGACGACACCGTGATCATCTTCACCAGCGACCACGGCGAATGTCTCGGAGATCACGGCCTGCTGTGGAAGGGATGCCGGTTCTACGAAGGCCTCGTTCGGGTGCCCCTGATCTTCTCCCATCCCGGACATATGCGGGCGGATCTGCGAAGCGACGCCCTGGTGGAATTGATCGACATGTCGGCGACGATGCTGGACCTGGGCGACGTGGACCCGCCGGAGGACTTCCAGGGCCGCAGCCTGCTGCCCATCCTGACGGGCGGGGCGGACCCGGGGTTTCACAGATCCTTCGTCCGGTCCGAGTATTACGACGCCGTCCACGCCGAACCCATGAGCTACGCCACCATGTACCGGGACGAGCGGTACAAGCTGGTGGTGTACCACACCCACGGCAAGGGCGAGTTGTACGACCTGGACAATGATCCCTGGGAATTCGAGAATCTGTGGGACGATACCGACTGTAGTGAGTTGCGACTACGCCTGGTCGAGGCGGCTTTCAACGCCACCATGATCCAGGACATCGACCTGGGCGGCGCCCTGATCGCGGGGACGTGAGTGAAACGTACCGATCGTGGGAACGTGACCGCGGAGCCCTGATCGCGGGAACGTGACCGCGGAGCGCGGATTACGAAAAACCGTGTGAGGCGCGCGGATTAAGGGAAACCGTTTGGTGCGCACTGATCCGTGCGAAATCTGACAGACGGTTCCGGAGGAAAACGGATGATCGTTGATCGAGCCCGACTGGAGGACATGGAGGAACGGACGCTCGCGCCGTACGCCGTGGCAAGCAGCGCGTGCCGGGGACGCATGCACACCGAGGAGGAGGCGCCGTGGCGGACGCCGTTTCAGCGGGACCGGGACCGCATCGTCCACTCCAAGGCCTTCCGGAGGCTGGAATACAAGACCCAGGTTTTTGTCTACCACGAGGGAGACCACTACCGGACGCGGCTCACGCATACCATGGAAACGGCCGGCATATCGGAAACGATCGCGCGTAACCTGGGCGCCAATCTCGATCTCGCGGCCGCCATCGCCCTAGCCCACGACCTCGGACATCCCCCCTTCGGCCACTGCGGCGAGGAAGCCCTCGACGGCCTGATGCAGAAACACGGGGGATTCCAGCACAACCAGCAGAGCCTCCGGGTCATCGATCTCCTCGAATGGCGGTATCCTTCTTTTCCCGGCCTCAACCTGACGTGGGAAACGCGGGAAGGCATCGCCAAGCACAACGCGCCGCACGGGTTTGACGAGGAGGAATTCCAGCCAGGGAAATTCGCCTCGGTCGAGGCCCAGATCGCCAATCTCGCCGACGAGATCGCCTATAACTCCCACGACCTGGACGACGGGGTGAGCGCGGGCATCCTGAATCTCGATCAGCTTACGGATCTGGACATATGGGACGGAGCCATTCAGGAAGAGGTGGAAAAGGTCCGGCACCTCGACCCGACGCGGAAGCGGTACCGGATCATACGGGCGCTCATCAATCAGCAGATCGTCGACGTCGTCCAGACGACCCACGAAAACCTGGAACGCCACGGAGTAAAGTCGCCCGACGAAGTGCGCCGGCTGGACTTCCCCGTGGTGGACTACAGTCCATCAATGACCGAAAAGAACGGACAGCTGCGTGCCTTCCTCACTGACAACTTCTACAGGCACTACCGGTTGATACGCATGTCGCGCAAGGCGACCCGTTTCATTGAAAGCCTCTTCACGGAATACCTCGCGGACCCGCGGCAACTACCCCCCACCGACCTTCGACGTGACGAGGACGCGCCGCTCGAGCGAACGGTGTGCGATTACATCGCGGGGATGACCGACCGTTACGCCCTGAGGGAATACGAACGTTTATTCGATCCCTACGAGCGTGTGTAAGGCGTAAATACAATCCCCGGACGCCCGACGCGCCAGTCCGTGGATGCCCGGCGCACCGGTCCGTGGCCATCGGTTCGCCGGGGCCTCGGCTGCTCCCGAACAACCTGATTTTACTTGATTTTTCTCCTTAAATCCCTATAATATACCCGGCGGTTAACGCGGTTTCCTGCTGCGTTCCGCCGATTCGATTGGGGGGTCGTTCAAGGGTAGGACACATGGCTCTGGACCATGGAATCGGGGTTCGAATCCCTGCCCCCCAGTTTGCCGTCACGTCGCGGCGGCAGGGGGTTTTGTGTTTGCCGTGAACGCGGCGGCGGTCGTTGCGGCGCATCCCCCCGAAACTTGACAGGGGATCGTGTACTGGGTATATTTGCATAGCAATGTGGCGGTATCGTCTAGTGGTTAGGACGGGTGGTTCTCAGCCATCAAACCGGGGTTCGATTCCCCGTACCGCTATTCCCACCTCGTAGTATTCCTGTACCCTTTGCATCAACCTGGTGTATCTTCCTGCCCGGCCTTGCCCGGGACGCGGATCCCGATTTCAGGGTCCGCAGTTATCAGCTATTCATTGTGGTGCGCTATGCGTTGCGGCGTCCTATTCGAAGCGGCGCGCTATTTGTTGCGGCGTAAAACGCCCTATACCCAGGTGATTGATGCGCGCGTTGCGGCGCGAAACGCCTATTCCCTGGTGTAATATGCGTGCATTGATTTTGAGTCGATTGATAGTCGATCCAGGAAAGGAGCCTGGCAGTGCGTTCGCTGAGCCTGCAGCTATTGCCAGACAAGAATAGACAGAAAGTGCTCGTCCATGACTGGCCCGACCCAGTGGGACCAACCGGTAACGAGGTGAAGACCGAGACGATCTTTACCGGGGTGACGAACGGCACCGAACGCAATCAGTTGATTGGAGGCAACTACGCTCCCGCCGATGCGGAACTGCCTGCCGGGGGAAACGGCTACCAGAACGTGGGAAGAGTGATTGAAGTCGGGCCTGAAGTCGGCGAGCTGAAGATCGGCGATGTGCTGTTCATGAGCACGGTCCATGCCGAATACGCCGTGGTGCCGGAAGATGGCCTGCTCGTAAGACTTCCCGATTCGTTCGACCTCAGGGAGGCCGCCCTGCTCGGGATAGCCAGCGTGGCGATGCGTACCTGCCGCAACGCGGAGCTGAGCGTGGGAGAGCAGGTGTTGATCGTGGGTGCCGGCATCATCGGACAAATCGCCGCGCAGATCGCCGCCGGCATGGGCGTGCGCGCCACAATCTGCGACATCGACGCGGACCGGCTGGCGGCCGCCAGTGAAATCGGCGCGGCGGAAACCGTGTTGGATGTTTCCGGGGACCGGTGGGCAACGCGTGTCGCCGCGGGGTCCTTCGACGCCGTAATCGACTTCGCCGGCGTTCCGGGTATGGAAGACCAGTTGATATCCGCCGTGCGTCCGCGTGGCCGGGTGCTGTTCATCGCCGGGCGGGACAAAGTGACCTACACCTTCAATCTTGGCCAGGGACACGAAATCCGCATTAAGCAGAACAGCCATTTTGATCGCGACGACTTAACCAATACGTGCCGACTGGTCGACAGGGGGTTGGTAAGGATCGAACCGCTGATCCGCGATGTCGTCCCGGTCAGCGAGGCCAAAAGGATCTACGACACGTTGCGGGACACGCCAGGTAAACTGATGGGCACGGTGTTTGCCTGGTAGGGGTGCAGTGTCCCGATCCCGGATCCAACGCCCGAACAGCCTGATACCCGGGGCCCTTACCGCGGCCTGAACTGCACGGCCAGCTTCTCCGCCCACGCCCTGTTCGCATCGATCGTACGTCCCGCGTTGTGCGGGGTGTGCACCACGTTGTGACGGCCAAGCAGCGGATCGTCCAGGGGAAGGGGCTCCTCGTCCCACACGTCCGCCGCCAGGCTCAACTCATCCCCCAGCACCCGACGCCGGACCGCGCCCATGTCGCAGATGCCGGCCCTGGTTACGAGTACGACCAGGCAGCCCTTCGGCAGCATATCGATGTGACCCGCTTCGACCAGGCCCTGTGTCGATTCCGTGAGCGGCACCATCGGCGCAAACACCTCGGCATCGGCGACGAGTTGCTCCAGGTGGTATACCCGCCGTGAACCGGCCCGGTGAAAGCCGGGTTCGGAAGCGAACGGGTCCCAGGCCGCCACGTCGGCGCCCAGCTTCGACGCGAAACTGGCGTAACGGCTGCCGATATTGCCCGCCCCCACGATACGCACCCGCTTGCCGCACAGCGTACCGTTCGCAAAGGCGGAATCGTCGCCGAACTGTTGACCCCTTGCCCCGGGCCGGCCCTCGCCGCCGGGCGGCTCGTAGTCCCAGGGCGCCTGGCTGTGGATGATTTCCCGGTGCAGTTGGGGAATCCGCCGCAGGCCGCACAGCGTAAGCGCCAGGCCGTATTCCGCCACGGTCTGCGACCAGAACCCCTCGCTCGGATGGGTGTAAACGGCTACGCCGGACTCGGTCAGGTATTCAACGCAACCCTCGCCCAACTGCCGGTCATAGGCCCCCTGAAAGACCGCTTCCTCCAGCACGGTGAAACGCTTAAGGCAATCGAGCGTCACCGGCATTCCCAGCGTTACAAGCCGCGCCACCCGGTCCGGTTCCGCCACGACTTCACCCAGGGGCCGTTCGTCCCCGTGCGCCAGACGCTTGAAGTCCGCTTCGGGCCACAGCCTTTGGAAGTGGTCGGCTGCAAAAGGCCAGATTCCGTCGAAATCCGGATGAACGACAATCAGATCGCCCATGTTGCAAACCTCCGGTCAGCAAGCTGGTAAGTTGCCTTGTCGCTGGAAGACAAAAAGAAACGAGAACACGCGGATGTTTCTCGACTATTCCTTTTGAGGCGGCATTCATCAAGGCGGTCACGGTCTGAGGACGACCAGGATCGTAATCCTTGAACAATTTACACCGGAGGGTTAAATTGAACAAACCACAAGTAAAAGATCACTCCGATGACACTGATCAAAGGATATCGGCCCTGGAGTCAGACATGGACGCGATCAAAACGAACTATGAAGTCCTTGTCAGTACGCTGCATAAGTCATTTGCCCAGGTTGCCGATGATATGCAGGAAATCCGTGATATTATTACGGAGTTTATCACGCATACCAACACAAAATTCCAATCTATGGATGACAAGATTCAATCCATGGATAGCAAGATTCAATCTATGGATGGCAGGATACAAACGGTGCGTGATGACCTGCGGGATTTCCGCAGAGAAGTAAAAGAGGATGTAAGAGACAGCTTCAACGGATTCAGATGGACCGTTGGAATAATCGTTGCACTTGCCGTTGCGATTTTGAAACTGCTGCCGTAAGCGGTTACACGAACACCGGCGCGGATTCTGCCGGTCAGGACCGGGTTTGTCAGTCCAATCGGGGTTCCGCCCATTCTCTTCGATGTGAATTGAAATGATACGTGGATCTTGCTTCCGTGCGGGAAGATGGTTCGCCACTATACTGCTACCCGTCCTGCTATCCGGAACTGTCGCCGCGCAGTCTATAGACCAGATGCAATCCGACCACCTGCTGAAAGTAGACCTGCTCTACATAGGCGCCCATCCCGACGATGAAAGCGGAGTCACGGCCACTTTCGCGCGGGAGGTCCTCGACGGCGGCGCGAAGGCCGGCATCGTCCTTATCACGCGGGGCGAGGGCGGCGGCAACGCCATCGGCCGGGAACTCGGGCCCTCCCTCGGTATACTCCGGGAGGCCGAGATCCGCCGGTCCGCGGCCGAGTACGGCGTGGACCTAGTCTACTTCCTGGACAAGACCGATTTCTTCTACACGCTCAGCGACAAGGCTACCTTCGACGTGTGGGGCCACGAGGACACGCTGGGCAAGATCGTG
>JAJECR010000241.1 GCA_022821935.1 Candidatus Latescibacterota bacterium | reverse complement strand
TCTTCCAGGGCGCTTCTCATCACCTCGACCGGCGCCGCAACTGGTCTTCCAGGGCGCTTCTCATCACCTCGACCGGCGCCGGCCGGCCGGTCCAGATTTCAAACGACGCCGCGCCCTGAAACAGCAGCATATCGATACCGTTCGACGCGCCGGCGCCCCGGGACCGTGCGCACCGGACCAACGCGGTTTCCTCCTGGTCGTAGCGCGTGTCGTAGACGAACTGGTCCGCGCTGAACCAGTCCCCATCCAGCGCCAGGTCCGTGGGGACGGCGTTGATGACCAGGTCGGCGTTCCCAATCGCCGGACCCAGTTCATCCGTCGCCAGGGAGACCACCGAAGCGCTTCCCAGCCGCGCGGTGTCCATGGCCCGCGCCGCGTTGCGCGCGGCAATGGCAATCGAGTCCGCCCCCCCGTTCCTGGCCATGTCGCAGGCCGCCCGGGCCGCGCCGCCCGCACCCAGGATCAGCACCCTGGAATCCCTGACGCCGATCCCCTGCTCTCCGAGCGCCCGCTGGAGTCCCGCGCCGTCCGTGGAAGCGCCGGCGAGCCGGCCCGATCGGTTGACGATGGTATTGACCGAACCGATCCTCCGGGCTTCGTCGGACACCTCGTCCAGGAAGGGCAGCACGTCCGTCTTGAGCGGCTTGGTCACGTTGACGCCCGCCAGCCCGAGTCCCCGGATCCCGTCCACCGCCTGTCGAACGGCGGTCGACGCGATTTCAAAGGTTACATACACGTAATCCAGGCTGCAATGCCGAAAAGCGGCGTTGTGCATGGCCGGCGACAGGGTGTATCCGATGCCCTGGCCGCATACGCCGACCACGCGGGTCGAACCGGAAATCGTGAGCCCAGGTGGGCCGCCTGTATTTTGAGTGGTCACGACGACCCCCTCGCGGCCTCCACAAAGGCCCGGATCTTGCCATGGTCCTTGCGGCCCGGTTCCCGTTCCACGCCGCTGCCCGTATCCACGGCGTAGGGCAGCACGCACCGCACGGCTTCGGCCACGTTACGCGGGTTCAACCCGCCGCTCAGTATGACGCGGTGGGGACTGCCTTCCACGAGCCGCCAGTCGAACGTCAGCCCCGTACCGCCGTAGCGGTCTTCGGCGAACGTATCGAGCAAAACCGCGCCGACGTCGTATGCCGCGGCGTCGGATTTCCAGGATTCGTCCCTGACGCGCAGGGCCTTGACGACGGGCCGGTCGAGCTTATTGCAAAAATCCGGCGATTCGTCGCCATGGAGCTGCGCGACCTGGATACCCGTGGACTCGCAGATTCCGTCGACCTCGTCGACCGCCGCGTTCACGAATACGCCCACCGGGACGACGAAGGGCGGCAGGCCGGCCACGATCTCAGCGACCCGCTCCGGCTCCGCGTAGCGGGGACTGCCCGTATAAAAAATGAATCCGAGCGCGTCCGCGCCCGCGCGTACCGCCGCGGTGGCGTCCACTTCGTTCGTGATGCCGCAGATCTTGATCTTGACCGGGTTCATCATCGTATCCGCGGGGAGATCACTCAGTCCCCTGTTCCGTTCGTACGGGCGCCCGGCCCAGCAAGGCGTCCAGTTGTCCGCCGATGTCCTCCGCCGCCATCAGGGACTCGCCCACGAGTACGGCGTCGAATCCCGCCTGCTGCAGGAGCAGGACATCATCGCGGGTGTGGATGCCGCTCTCGCCGACGGTCGCGATCCCACCGGGAATGCGCGGCCTCAGTCTAAGCGAAGTATCCAGCGAAACGGTGAAATCCGTCAGGTCCCGGTTGTTGATACCGATAATACGGCTTCCGGCATCCAGGGCCCGGTCCAGTTCCCGCTCATCGTGTACTTCCACCAGGCAGTGCAGGCCGTATGCCGCCGCGGTCCGCTGCAGTGCCGCCAGGCGGACGTCGTCCAGCACAGCCGCGATCAGCAGCATGGCGTCCGCGCCCATGGCCGCGGTCTCGTGGACCTGGTATTCGTCGATAATGAATTCCTTCCGCAGCACTGGCACCGGTACGCTCCGGCGCAGCGCCACCAGGTCCTCGTCACGCCCCTGGAAGAACCGCCGGTCCGTAAGCACTGAAATGGCCGAGGCCCCGTGCGCCGCATAGACCAGCCCGGTCTCGTCGGGCACCGCATCGGGGCAGATGGGGCCTTTAGACGGCGAAGCCTTCTTGAATTCGGCGATTACGCCAACGCCGTCCCCCTGCCTGAGCGCCAGGTCGAAGGGCCGAACGTCCACGCGGGGCCCGGGCTCGACAAGCGGCAACGGCGCGCGCCGCTTCCGGTCTTCGACCTCGTCGACCTTGTGCGCTACGATCCGGTCCAGGATATTCATGGGCGCCATGTTTTGACCTTCCTGCGTCCGCGTCCCGCCGAGACCAGGTGTTTATCCGTTGGTCATCCTGATCAACGTGTCCAGTTTCGCTCCTGCCGCGCCAGAGTCGATCGCCCGGGCCGCGCTGTCGATACCCTCGTCGAAATCCTCCGCCTTGCCTCCGGCAACGATCGCCGCGGCGGCATTCAGCAGGACGATGTCCCTGCGGGGCCCCTTTTCCCCGGCCAGCAGAGACCGGATGATCGCGGCGTTCTCGTCCGCCTCGCCGCCCTTCAGGTCTTCTATGGCGGCGCGAGGCAGCCCGAAGTCTTCCGGCGCGACATCGTAGGTCCTGACGGCGCCGTCCCGGACTTCCGCCACGTGGGTCGGCGCCGTGGTCGTGATCTCGTCCAGTCCGTCCGCGCTGTGCACCACGAACGCGCGCTCCGCCCCGAGATTGTTCAATACGTGGGCCGCGGTCTGAACGACACTTCCGTCGTACACGCCCATGACCTGCGCCGTCGTACCGGCCGGATTGGTCAGCGGACCCAGCAGGTTGAGCACCGTCCGCACGCCGAGTTCCCGGCGCGGACCGCTCGCGAACCGCATGGCCGAATGAAGGGCGGGGGCGAACATGAAACCGATTCCGATTTCGTCGATGCAGGCCGCGACCCGTTCCGGCGGCGTCTCGATATCGACCCCCAGGGCCGTCAACACGTCCGCGCTGCCCGCCTTGCTGGACGCGGCCCGGCCGCCGTGCTTGGCGATGAAGGCGCCAGCGGCCGCGGCCACAAAAGCCGCCGCCGTCGAGATGTTGAACGTATGCTTGCCGTCGCCCCCCGTGCCGCAGGTATCCACGATAGGGTAGGCGCGGCAATCGATCCGCGTGGCTTTGGCCCGCATGACCCTGGCGAAGCCGGTGACTTCTTCGATCGTTTCGCCCTTTAATCGAAAGGCGACCAGGAAGGCGCCGATCTGCGCGGGCGTCACGTCGCCGGACATGATCCCTTCCATGGCCTCCATCGCTTCCGCCTCGGTCAGCGAGTTCCCCTCTATGGCCTTCGCTATGGCCTGTTGTATCATGGATGCCTTGCCTTTCTCCGTCGCGTTTCCGGATCCCGGCCCGTCGCTATCTCCCGACCGCCTGGCGTACTTTCTCCATGGTCGGGCGCGCCAACTCCCTCGCTCTGCCGGCACCCGCTTCCAGCACACGATCGATATGGGACCGGTCGGACATCAACTCGTCATACATCGCCCTGGGACGATCCAGCAGGCCATCGATAAGGACGTATAACTCCTCTTTGGCCTCTTTCCAGGAGATAAGACCCTGCTGCAGTCTATCCCGCATCGTCTCTGTCCGTTGCCGGTCGGCAAACTGCCTGAAGATCTGGAAAACGAGCGACGCGTCGGGATCCTTGGGTGCGCCGGGCGCGCTGGAATCCGTCTTGATCCCGAAAATGGCCCTGCGCAACGTCTCCCGCGATCCGAAAAGCGGGATGGTGTTGTTGTAGGCCTTGCTCATTTTCCTTCCATCCGTACCTGGAATCTCGGCGGATGACGGACTCGCCATGTACAGGGGCAGCGTGAAAACTTCCCCATAGCACCGGTTGAAACGGGCGGCGATGTCCCTGGCTATTTCGATATGCTGTTCCTGGTCCTTGCCGACCGGCACGTACTTCGCCTGGAACAGCAGGATGTCCGCCGCCATGAGTATGGGGTAGGAGTACACCCCCATGTTCACGCCCGCGTCCGGATCCCTGTCGCCGCTCCGAGTGTTCTGATCGACATGCGCCTTGTACGCGTGGGCGCGGTTCATCAGTCCCTTTGACGTGGAACAAGACAGGACCCAGGACAGTTCGAACACTTCGGGTACGTCCGACTGGCGGTAAAAGACCTGCCGGTCGGGGTCCAGGCCGCAGGCGATCCAGGTGGCGGCAAGCTCGTGGCACCGATCTCTGAAGAGCGCCGGGTCCTTTACGAGCGTCAGGGCATGGAAGTCCGCGAGGAAATACATGGCGCTCGATTCCGGGGAACGCCTTGCCAGGTTCAGGGCCGGCCGGATGGCCCCTGCATAGTTGCCTATATGGGGGCTGCCCGTCGGCTTGATGCCGGTCAGAATGACGTCAGACTGGTTCATAGGTTGCCTTTCCGGCCGGCGTCTACCGTATCGGCCGCGGTAACCAGTATTCTGAAGATGTTGCCGATGAGACGAAGGCCGATTCTGTCTTTCAGCGTCATAATGGATTCGGGATGAAACTGAACCGCGGCTATCGGCATCGCGCGGTGTTCCACGGCCATGACGATTCCGTCTTCCGACTCCGCCGTGACTATAAGTTCCGGCGGCAGTTGTTCCCGTTCGGCGTAGAGCGAATGATAACGACCTACCGCGAACGACGGGGGAAACCCTTCGAACAGTTCCCCGCCTCGAACGATAACGCGCGACGCTTTCCCATGCATCGGATAGGGCAACAACCCCAGCGCTCCTCCAAAATACTGGACGATACCCTGAAGCCCAAGGCAGACGCCGAATACGGGCAGCGCACGTTCAAGCGCGACGTCAATGGCGAGCGCGACGTCGAAATCCGACGGTTCACCAGGACCGGGAGACAGAAAAACAAGATCCGGATCGTACGCATCCATAAGATCCGTCAATCGGGACCGTGAGAAACCGGTTCTAACCGTCATCACATCGGCGCCGGTCTGGCGAAGGTAGTTGGCCAGGGTATGGACGAAAGAATCCTCGTAGTCCACCAGTAACACACGTTTCCCCGATCCGGCGTCTTCCATGTAACCGGCATGTGGGGTTCCCGCATGCGATTCCCGGGGACGCCGGATCGCGTCGATGAACGCCATAGCCTTGAGTTCCGTCTCGCGCTCCTCGTCCTCCGGACTGGAGTCCATCAGCAGCGTACTTCCGGCTCTTACCTCGGCAATCCCTTCTTTAATACGTATGGTCCTGAGCGTAAGCCCCGTATTCATATTCCCGTCAAATCCGAGGAAACCTATCGCTCCGCCGTACCAGGAACGGCAGGACCGTTCGTTGCTTTCGATAAACCGCATCGCCCAGATTTTCGGCGCACCCGTGACGGTGACCGCCCAGGCGTGGGCGAGGAAAGCGTCCAGCGCGTCATACTCCGGTCGCAAAATGCCTTCTACGTGGTCGACCGTGTGGATCACCCTCGAGTACATCTCGATCTGACGCCGGCCAATGACCCGGACGCTGCCGGGCACGCATATCCGCGACTTGTCGTTCCGGTCCACATCCGTACACATGGTCAACTCGGATTCCTCCTTCTCCGAGCTCAGCAACTTGAGTATCTGATCGGCATCGCTCAACGCGTCGTTCCCTCTGCTGATCGTGCCTGAAATGGGACAGGTCTCGATGCGGATCCCTTCACCCCGAACGAACATCTCGGGCGAGGCGCCGACCAGGTATTCCCGTTGTCCCAGGTTTATGAGCGTGGCGTACGGCGCGGGATTTCGTTCCCTCAGGCGACGGAAGATCTCGGAAGGCGGATCCGGGCATGATTCGTAGAACGTCTGACTGGGCACGACCTCGAAAAGATCGCCTCTTCTAAAGTATTCATGTGCCTTGCGGACGACATCGGCATACGCACCTTTCTCGAATTCCCTGGCGACCGTGGCGCGTCCCGCGCTATAGGGCTGGATGACGCCCTCTCTGGGCAGGTCCCGGGTAGACCCGTCGCCAGTATCGAATTCGTAATCGTACCGGATGGCCACCTCGAGATTGTGATCGACTGTTACCAACCGGTCGGGCAGGTACAGCACCAGGTCCCGTTGGTCCATCGGACGGCCCAATTGGTAGTCCATCGGTTCGAATTGAAATGCGAGATCGTAACCGAACGCGCCGTAGAGGCCGAGATGATGCTCGTCCGGGCAGGAGAATAGACTGATGATCCCACGCAGGATCGAGAAGACAGAGGGTTGTCTGCTGCGCTGTTCTTCGGGAAAATACTCGCCGGGCAGAAGCACTTCGCCGGTGATGCGGTCGTCGAGACGAGTAATGGAATCCGTTACCTGTAACCGTTCGATTTGCCGGTGAATCGCGGGCAGCAACACCTTTCCCCGCGTATTTAACGCCAGGATAAGAAACGAGTTCTTCCGGGTTTCGATCCGGATCGGCGGATCGACGAACCCCATGTCCCATCGGGTATACCTTCCGGGGTATTCATAACCCGATGCAAACAAGGCACCCAGATGCGAATCGAGATCGTCGATCACGGGCTCGATGGCTTCGTCCGGTGAGAGGTGCTGCGCGTAACGCTTGACGGAAATGCCGCCATCGGTCTGGTATTCGATGGCTTCGAGATGTATGTGGGTAACACGCATCGTCAGATCCCATGCTCAGTGGTACGGTAATGAAGCATCCCCAACCCTGTGCGGCCTTCTGCTGATTAACCTTATAAAACAAAAAAGGCCGCTACCTTGTGAGGGTAGAGGCCGGTCAAATCAACGAAGGATGAATCTACTTCAATCAGGCGCCGCTTCGCATGACATGCCGCCTCGTCCCATAAAAAGGCCACCAGGTAAACAGATCGCTCTGCTTCCGCCAATAGTAGAATCGGGATGACCGGGAGGAGTTGACAGCTGTCATTTCAGTCCAGTGCCTGCTGTTAAACCAGTTCGTCGTCAGGATATAGATTGCGCCATTATAGCACGGTCCGGCGGTTAAGTCAAGGTTTTTTCTCACCAAGAAAACAGTTGCGATTTGAGGGGTGAGCCTGTACCATGCAGGCGTTGTCGAGCAGACCGGGCCGGCCTGTGGAATCGGGCTTCGCGAACCGCAGCACTCGGCCGGGCCGGCCTGTGGAATCGGGTTTTGCAAGCCGCGGCGGCCGGTCGAAAGCCGCGTGACAGGGTGCGCCGTACATGCCGGACAAGGAACCCGGACTGTTCAGAAAGTGGTTCTGGAATACCTATGACTACCTGGGAACGCTGATCGTGGTCAACATCCTGTGGCTGTTGTTCGCCCTGCCGCTGGTCACCCTTCCGCTCGCCTTCGCCGGACTGTTCCGCGTAACCGGACGGATCGCGGCTTACGAGGAAACAGGCATAAGGGATTTCTTCGCCCACACCCGGGAGGACCTGGGCCGCAGCTTTTGTATCTGCGGACTGTACGCTGGCGTGCTCCTGCTCCTCGCCGCCAATGTGCTTTTCTACGTGCGGCTCATGGACGCGTGGCCCTGGGTCGGCGCGGTCCTGGGCGGCGTGATGATGTGGCTGATCGTTTTCGTATGCATGACGGCCGTCTACGTCCTGCCGCTCATGCAGCGGGGCAAGGTCCCCGTCAGACAGGTCATCCGCTCGGGCGTATTTCTGGCGGTGGACAACCCCCGGCACGCCTTCGCGCTGTTGTTCTGCGGATCCGTCACCATGGCCTTCAGCCTGGCCAGCGGCGTCGGCCTGCTCTTCCTGGGCATCGGGGCCGTCGGGGTACTGTTCAGCACCGGACTGAGGGAGATGCTGAAACGATACGATTCAACGAACGGGAACGTACTGGAAGAAGCGCGTGGATGGCGGGACCTGATCCGTCCATGGGGGTATTCATGAAGGGGAAGGAGGTCCGCGGCGACGGCGGGGACGCCGGCGCGCCGTTCATCGTGATCGAAGGGATCGACGGCGCGGGCAAGACGACCCAGTTGAAACAGCTTCACCAGTGGATGGAAGCCCGGTACGGATGTCCCGTCCACACCACGGGCGAACCCACGAACCGCCCCATCGGCAGGCTGTTGAAAGAAGCCCTGCAGCGGCGGGTGGAACTCGACGGCATCTGCCACGCACTGCTGTTCGCCGCCGACCGGATCGACCACGTCAAGTCGGAGATCGAGTCCAACATAAACCGCGGAATCCCCGTGCTGTGCGACCGGTATTTTCTCTCCTCCTTCGCCTACCAGTGGCGGGAGATGCCCGGCGAGCTGGACTGGATCGAATCGATCAACGCCAGGGCGATACACCCCCACCTGACCCTGCTGATCGACGCGCCCGCCGAAGTCTGCATGGACCGCATACGCCGGGCGCGTTCTGATACCGAACTGTTCGAGGACCTGGTTACGTTGCGCGCCATCCGGGAGAATTACCTGGAACTGGCGCGCCGGAGAAAAACCGTGGACCGCATAGAGATCATCGACGGCGCGCACCCGGCCGGCGAGGTGCAGCAGGAAGTGCGCGCGCATGTCGAAGCAGTGATGCAAACCTACAGCGGCGGATAACATCATGCTCGCATACATCCTGAGGTTCGTGATGAGGTTTCTGGCGGGGATCCTGATCCAGCAGGCCCTTCGTTTCCTGGCTTCCGTGATCACCCGTCCCCCCCGGCCGGCTCCCGAACCGAGACCCAGGACACCTGAGAAACCGAAGACGACCATCGATCCGAAGAACATCGTGGATGGCCGGTTCGAGGACATCCCCGAGAAGTAACGCCGGGAGCATTGGATGCTGAGAAACTTCACCTGGGTCATTCCCCGGCGGCTGGCCGGCATGGCCCTGCCCACGAGCGCCTCGAGTGCCTCTAGTCCGCGCGGCGGAGGTTCGCCGGACCAGACCCTGGAACGGGACCTGATGAGCCTGAAAGCACTGGGCGTGAACGCCGTGGTGTCCCTGACGCGTGATCCGCTGCACGATGAGACACTCGATCACTGCGGGCTGCGGCGCCTGCATCTACCGGTGGAAGACATGACCGCGCCTTCACCGGAGCAGATTCGCCGGGCCGCCCTCTATATAGATGAACATATTGAAGCGGGGGGCGTGGTCGTGCATTGCATGGCGGGGATAGGCCGGACCGGGACCGTATTGGCCGGGTATCTCGTCTGGCGGGGATCCTCGCCGGAAGCCGCCATTGAAGAAATCCGCAGCATCCGTCCGGGGTCGGTCGAGACCTTCGACCAGGAATCGTCGATCTTTCGTTTCGCCGAATCCATGACCGAACACGAAGCGTAAAGGAGAACGCAGGCTCGATGTTCAAGATCGCCGTGATCACTGACGAGGTGTCCCAGGACCTGGACACGGTCATTGGGTTCGCCCGGAGTTTCAACCTGGACGGGATCGAGATCAGATCGATCTGGGACAAGCCGCCCCAGGACCTCAGCGACGATGAGATCGCGCGGATCCGGGACCGGACCGGCGAGGCCGGCTTGTCGGTCGTCGGCGTGGCCGCGCCCTTCTACAAGTGCGGCATCGGAGACGACGCCGCGTGCCGGGAACACCTCGAAATCCTCCGCAGGTGCATCCGCGCCGCCCATGAGTTAGACACGACGCTGGTCCGCGTTTTCGCATTCTGGAAGCAGGATGCCCTCGAGCAGTTATGGGACCGGATTATCGAACGGTACGCTGAACCTGTCCGGATCGCCGAAGGCGAGGGGGTCGTGCTCGGACTGGAGAACGAGGCGTCCACACTGATCGGCACCGGCGCGGAGACGCGGCGCCTGGTCGACGCCCTGGATACGCCTGCCGTCAAGCCCCTCTGGGATCCCTGCAACGAGCTGTTCGCCGACGGCGGACAGACGCCTTATCCGGACGGATACGATCATATCCGGTCGGACATGTGTCACATGCACTTCAAGGACGGGGTCAGGGGCACGGCCGGGGAAGGCGGCGCCGGGGAAGACGGCAACGTGCCCATGTGCGAGGGCGAGATAGACTACCGGGGACAGTTCGCCGACCTGATCGAACAGGGATACGACGGCTGCCTGTCCCTCGAGACCCACTGGCGCATCGGAGCGGAACAGATCGAGCAGACATTGCTCGACCGGCCGGGGGGAAAGCAGTTTTCGGAGGCGGGGGAGGCGGCATCCAGAATATGCATGCAGAACACGCTGGACCTCCTGGCCGAACTGGGCGTGGAACGGCCCGCGTAACGGTTCGGCCCGCGTAGAGATTGGCCCGCGTTAAGGAACGATCAGCGAAATTTAATGGCCCGCGTAGAGATTGGCCCGCGTTAAGGAACGATCAGCCTAATTGAACGGCCCACGTAGCGGTTCAACAGGACAGGGAGGAAGGCCCCTTAGATGAAAGACCACCCGTACAGGACACATACCTGCGGCGCATTGCGGCAGAGCGACGACGGAACGCCGGTGAGGCTTGCCGGCTGGGTACACCGTAAGCGGGACCACGGCGGCCTGCTCTTCATCGACCTGAGAGACCACTACGGGATCACCCAGGTCGTCATCACCCCGGAAAGCGGGTTTCACGAGGAAGCGGGAGACCTGCGGGCGGAGACTGTCGCCACCTTTACCGGCGAGGTGATCCTGCGGGCGGAAGACGCCATCAACCCCAACCTGCCCACCGGTCACATCGAAGTGAAGGCCGACTCGATGACGGTGCTCAGCGCGGCGGATCCCCTGCCCCTGTCCGTCGCGGACGAGCGGGAGTATCCCGAAGCCACCCGGCTGACGTACCGCATGCTCGATCTGCGCAGACAGCGGCTGCACCACAACATCATCATGCGCTCGCGCATCATCGCGAGCATCCGGCGCCGCATGACGGAAATGGGGTTCAACGAGTTCAACACGCCCATCCTCACCAGCAGTTCGCCCGAAGGAGCCCGCGACTACCTGGTCCCGAGCCGCGTGCATCCCGGCAGGTTCTACGCCCTCCCCCAGGCGCCCCAGCAGTTCAAGCAGCTCCTGATGATAT
>JAJECR010000257.1 GCA_022821935.1 Candidatus Latescibacterota bacterium | reverse complement strand
CCTTCCAGTGCTCTTTCGTCTCGATCCAGGCCTGCAGCTTCGACGACATGCGGGCGAGCTTGAAATACCAGTGATCGACGGGCCGTACCTCGAGCGGGCCTTTACAGAATTCGCTGCGCGGATTGATCAGTTGCGTGGCGTCGAGAATGGTGCCGCAGGCCTCGCACTGGTCTCCCCGGGCGCGGTCGGAACCGCAATGGGGGCAGGTGCCCTCCACGTAACGATCGGGCAGAAAGCGGTCGCTGGCCGGACAGTAGATCTGGTTGACCTCCCGTACGTCGAAACAGCCTCTTTCTTCCAGGCGGCGGAAGTAGGCCCGGGCTGTTTCGTGGTGGATGGGTCTGGAGGTCTGTGAGAAATTGTCGTAGACGATGCCGAAGTCTTCGAGGGCGCCCTTGATGACGGGGTAGTACTTGTCCACTAGTTCCTTGGGCGTTATGCCTTCCTTCTCGGCCGCCAGGGTGATGGCCACCCCGTGGTCGTCCGACCCGCTGACGTGGACGACGTCCCGGCCTTTCAGCCGCTGATAGCGGACATAGACGTTCCCGGGCAAATGGACGCCGGCGATATGGCCGATGTGCAGTTTGCCGTTCGCGTAGGGCAACGCATCGGTTACGAGTATTTTCTCCGCCACGGCTTCCTCACGGACGCGGGTGGTCTGTCCCGGCATGAACCTCGTTTAATTCCAGCATCACGATAGCGTGTGGAAGGCGGTTTGTCAACGGATCAATCCGTGGCGGGCGGGGTATGGGAGGGCGCCGCCCGGGAGTGTGTCTCTCGCGAGCCCGTCGATCCCCGATTCAATCTGAGTCTGAGCACAAGCACGAGCAGGGCGAGCTGGACGTGAGCGTTCAGGGCGATGCTCCGTCTGGCTTCTTCTATGGCGGCAATGCCCCGCTCGATATCCAGGACGTTCATCCCGGAAGCCAGCGCCTGCAAGGGGATCTGCCGTTCCGGGCTGGAGAGGGTGGAGGATTCGCCCGTCGCGGACGGTTCGCCCGCGGCGGACAGAATGAACAGGTCGCGGTAAAGTTCAAGCAAGTGGTCCAGGATCTGCTCCACGGCCGGTTCTTCCCGGTGCGCCGCGGCCAGGGATTCCACCTGCTCGAACAAACGCAGGGGCGGCGCGTCGTGGGTACACTCCAGCAGGGCGAAGGCTTCTTCCCGAAGCCTCAGCCCCCCCTCCGACATGGCCGACAGCGCCTCGGCAAGTCGGCCTTCAGACCTGCGGGCGAGTAGCGCGGCCTCATCGGGTTCCACGTCGTACCTCCCGGTCAGCGCCGCCTTCACCTCGGCTTCCGGGAGGCGCGGCAGGGAAACGGGCTGGCAACGGGACAGGATGGTCGGCAGCAGCAGCCGGGAACGCGTTGCGGTCAGGACGAGCATCAGGTTGCCCGGAGGCTCCTCGAGCGTCTTGAGCAGCGCATTTGCGGCCGCGGTGTTCATCCGGTCCGCAGAGACAATGATCGCGACCTTCTTCCGTCCTTCGTATGGCTTGACAGACGCATCTCTTCTGAGCGACCTGATGTCGTCCACGGAAAGGATGTCGTTCTTTCCCAGCGGCAGGGCGACGTAGGGGTCGCCGGCCAAAAGGGAGGACAATCCCTGCCTGCGCTCTTCCCGGGCGTTCCCACGGGCCGGGGACTCCCTGCTCCGGCTAGGCGGTCCGGCCGATCTCTCCGGGGGCGGTGCGGATGAAGCGGGAACCAGAAGGTGTACATCGGGGTGCTGTAGCGCGCGTATCCGCCGGCAGTGCCGGCACTGTCCGCAGGGCTCCCCGGGTCCGCTTTCGCAGTTGACAGCGCAGGCGAGCTCTATGGCCAGCGCCTCGGCGCCCACACCGGGTGGTCCGCAGAACAGGTACCCGTGCGCCAGGCGGTTCTGCTTTACGGCGTCCATGAGTTTCTGCCGCTGTCTGTGGTGGCCGATGATCTGGTCGAAAGCCATGGGACCCACTCAGGGGACGGGGCGGACTACGTAGTGAACCCGATTGGATCGTTCCGACGCCGCATCAAAGGTGAAACCGTCAAAGACGCCGAGTACGTGGTAACCTGCCTCGCGGCAGACCTGCGCGAGCCTGGCCACGGGATAGATCCGTTGCTCGTGGCGCTCCCGGGTGGAGTGCCGTTTGCCTTCGCGGTTGAAGATGAACTGAAATTCATTGACCTGCGTGCACGTATCGGGGACATACTCGCAACGCCGGATGTAGGAGAAATCACCGTTGCTTTCGCGGTCGACCTGGTTATGGAAGTACCTGCGCGAATTGATCTCCGTACAGGCGTCGAATACGAACAGGCCGCCGGGCTTTATTGCAGCACGCAGTCTGTACAACATGGCGAGGATGTCCGCCTCTTCCATGACGTAGTTGATGCTGTCGTACAGGCACAACACCGCGTCGTAAGATCCGGATGGCGGCAAACGAACCATGTCGCCCACCTGAAAGCGAATGGTCCGGCGGGGGTCCAGGGCTTTCTGTCTCGCTACGGCGATCATGCTTGCCGACCGGTCGATGCCCGTCACCCGGTATCCGCGGTCGTCTAGGATGCATGCCAAAGCGCCGGTCCCGCAGGCCAGTTCGAGTACGTCCTCCGGCGTTGCCCCTAACCGTGTGAATACCGACTGTATGTAGTTGGCCCACCGCGTGTAGTCCACGTGACGCATCACGTGATCATATATCCGGGCCAGATGGCTGTAGGGGGGCTCGAAAGCGGCTAAAGGGGGTTCCTGTGGCGCATGCTCGCCGGGTTTCCCTTCTTCTCGGCGGGTATTCATCCTTCTGCGAACCCTGGAGAATCTTCGCCTGGTCGCTCGTCGCTCAGCACGACGTACAGGGATTGCGCCCTGTCTTTCGACACGTTGCCTGCCGGGACGTCCAACACTTCGAACTCCAGCCGTCTGTGGGGCCACTCCACGACGACAATGTCCCTTACGCCGACCTGGTGTCCGGGTTTCGCGGGTCTGCCGGAAATAGAAACCATACCCCGGTCGCAGGCTTTCTTGGCGGCATCCCGTTGCTTGATGATGCGGGACTGTTTCAAAAACAGATCTATTCTCATTTCAACGGTACTGGCGTAGGGCGGTTCGCCGCTCAGGGCATGGCGTCCAGGCCCCGCTCGTCGATGTACAACTCGCGGCGCAGATCCTGGAGCCACCGTTCCCGTTCCCTGTTCCACTTGGCCTGTTTGGCCAGATACGTGATCTCTTGGAAATGGTCGTCCAGAGTAAGCTTGTCGCCGCCGGCTCTGTCGTTCAGCCTCATGATGTGGTAGGAGGTGGCGCTCTGGTCCACCACTTTGATGGGTTCGGTCATCTGGTTGACAGATATGGTGTCCAGGGCGGCCTGGTATTGGGGCAGCAACTGATTGAGCATGAACTCTCCGATATGGCCGCCGTCTGAAGCGGAGACCAGGTCCTCCGAATATTTCCCGGCGGCCTCGGAGAATGACTCGTCGCCGTCGAGAATCCGCTGGCGCAGCATGGAAATCGTCTCCAGCGCGCGATGATCGTCTTCATCTGTTTTAGAAACCTGGACCAGAATGTGACGCACCCGGATCTGGTCGTCCTTCCGTTCTTCCAGCTTAATGATATGCAGGCCCACGTCCGTCTGCACCGTGGGACTGATCTCGCCAGGTTCGAGGGCGAAAGCCGCGTCTTCGAAATCGGTCATGAACGTTCCCCGAGTGAAGAATCCCAGGTCTCCGCCGTTCGGGGCGCTGTTCAGATCTTCCGAATACCGCCGCGCCATGTCTCCGAAGTCCTCCCCGTCGGCTATGCGGCGCCTGATCTCATCGATCCGTGCGTTCATCGCGGCCACGATCTGTGGGTCCGGACGCGCGGAGATCATGATGTGGCTCAAGTCGAGCTTGACGGGATTCGAAGGAATGCTGTCGTAGTGGTTCTCATAGTACTGGGTCACTTCCAGGCCGGTAACCCGTACTTCGCCGAAGCGGTCTTCCTCTAGCATTTGCCGGAGCAGTTCCTCTTCCTTCTGCCGCCTTAGCAGCCGGTTCCAGTCTCTCATAGTCATGCCGGAATTCGTCACCAGTTGTTCCAGGGCTTCCTCGGAACCGAGGCGTTCCGTGTACTGGTCGATAATCTCCTGTACGGCGCCGTTTATCCGCTCGACGGGTACCCGCACGCTGTCTCTTCGCGCGTACGCGAGCACGACGCGCGTATCGATCATATCGTCCAGCAACTGGTTCGGGAGATCTTCCGGCTCCTGCTCGGGTGGCTGCATGCGATACATCTTTACTGCTTCAACCACGTCGGAATAGAGGATGATCTCGTTGTCTACGACGGCCACGACGTAGTCCAGCAACTGCTGGCCGTGTGCCGGACGGCCTGCCAGAACCATGGCAAGACCCAGGAGCAGCCAGATATGGCGGGTAAGTGAGCGCACAGACATGCCCTCCGGTTCCAGCCTACGGTGCGAACGGTTCCGACCGCATCAGGTTTCCGTCATAGATTTCCACGTCGGCCCCTTGCCGGAGCCCATCCACGAACCGCTTGACCAGTTCGCGGCGCCGGTCCCGCAGCATCCTGTTGACAATCTCGCCACGGACTTCATCCAGCGGCGGCAGGGTGCCTGCCTCGCGACGGTCCACGACCCTGAAGATGAACGACCCGGATTCGGAAAGGACCGGCCGGGAGATCTGGCCGGGTTGCAGGGAAAACACGATTTCCTGCACCGACACGTCGCTGATATCCGCCCTTTTCAGGTAACCCAGGTCTCCTCCGTTGGCCGAGGAGGTATGAAGGGATCGTGTACGGGCCAGTTCCTCGAAGGTTCCGCGGCCGCGCGCCAGCTGGTTGCGGACCTGCCGAGCCGTGGTCTCGTCCGGTAGAGCGATAACGGACAGTCTGAGTTCCGGCTCGTGGTATATGAATTCCTGTCCATGGACCTCGAAATAATCGGCCACCTCTGCGTCCGTGATCTCCATCGACGTGTCGACGGCAATATCATCCAGAACGACATTGGCCAGATGGTCCCTGCGCATCCTGTTCAGTTCCCGAACCGTCGCGCCGTCGCGGTCCAGGTCCCTCCTGAGGGCTTCCTGGTAGAGGAGTTCGGTCCGGACCCAGTCAGATACCCAGTCCTTTCTCATTTGCAGCGTGGCGCCGGACAGTGCCGCGGCTTCCATCTCGGCCTCCAGTTCATCGGCCGTCAGCGTGGACTGATTCACCCTGGCGACGACTGTATCGGCGTCTTCCGCCGGTGAAAAAAACCGGCACTGCGTAAAGAGAAGGGCCACGTTCAGAAGAACGGTACAATAAACCGCGGATTTCATGCTGATTTCATACTCCAACGGGCGGGTCTGTCTCGAATATCCGGGCACGTATCATTAACAAATCACAGTAGTTTAAGCAACAGGTTTTTGGCCAGGCCGACCCGTTCGGCTTCCGATTCCCCGGTCAGTCCCGCCCTGATCCGGAAGTCGTCCCCGTGAGGAAACTCAATGTCCAGCGCGGGATCGTCCGTTACGCGCGCTATCCTGTCTCGCGAAGGATAAAGGCCGTTCCGGTAGGTCACGGTCATTTGACTGCCGCTGACCGTGAGTTGTTTCAATCCGATTTTATCCGCGATCTGCCGAATGGAAACCAGGTCGAACAGGATGAGCGCCGGATCGGGCAGCCGGCCGAACCGGCCCTTCATCTCCTCGCGCAACGAGACGATGTCCTGTTCGTCTTCCACCCGTGAAAGCCGCTGGTAGAAACCGACCTTGAGCTTACGGTCCGCGATATAGTCGTCGGGGATGAAGGCACCCACGCGCAAGTCGATATCGGCTTCATGGGACTGTTCGCGCGTCTCACCCTTCAGATCCTGCATCGCCTCCTTCAACAGCCGGCAGTACAGATCGAATCCTATGGCGGATATGAAGCCGTGCTGCTCCGTGCCCAGCAGGTTCCCGGCGCCCCTGATCTCGAGGTCCCGCATGGCGATATGGAATCCCGATCCAAGCGCGGTATATTCGGAGATCACGGCCAGCCGCTTGCGGGCGTCGGGGGTAACTGTTCCGGCGGCGGGGACCATCAGGTATGCGTAGGCCCGGTGATTGGACCTCCCCACGCGGCCCCGGAGCTGATACAACTGGGCGAGTCCGAAACGGTCCGCGCGATTGACCAGGATGGTATTCACGCTGGGTATATCCAGCCCGGATTCGATGATCATCGTGGACACGAGGCAGTCGTACTTGTGATCCAGGAAGTCGACCATCACCCGTTCCAGTTCCCGCTCCTGCATCTGTCCGTGGCCCACGACGAAGGAGACCTGGGGCAGGAGGCGCCGCAGGAATTCGGCGACCGCCTCTATGGACTGGACCCGGTTGTGGACGAAGAAGACCTGTCCCCCCCGGTCCACCTCCCGCATGATCGCCTCGCAGATCACTTCTTCGTTGAAACGCACCACCTCGGTATGCACCGGCAGCCGGTCTCTGGGCGGCGTGGTGATGAGGGACATGTCCCGCGCGGAGACCAGGGACATGTGAAGCGTCCGCGGAATGGGCGTGGCAGTCATGGTCATGACGTCCACGGAGGTCTTCAGCTGCTTGAGCCGTTCCTTGTGGGCGACGCCGAACCGTTGCTCTTCATCGACCACGAGCAGACCCATGTCGTGAAAGTCGATGTCGCCGGATATCAGCCGGTGCGTTCCGATTACGATGTCGACCTCGCCGCTCTGAAGGCCGGCGACGACGGCTTTCTGCTCCCGGGGAGGGACGAAGCGGCTCAGCATCCGGATGTTGACGGGGTAGTCCGCGAGCCGCTCGGAGAAGGTGGTCATGTGCTGTTGCACCAGGATGGTGGTCGGGGCGAGTATCGCCACCTGTTTCCCGTCCAGCACCGCCTTGAAAGCGGCGCGGATCGCCACTTCCGTCTTCCCGTACCCCACGTCTCCGCAGATCAGCCGGTCCATGGGCACCGCTTTCTCCATGTCCGACTTCACGTCCGAGGACGCCTGCTCCTGGTCCGGCGTATCCTCGTAGATGAAGGAATCTTCCATTTCCCGCTGCCAGGGGGTGTCGGCCGAGAAGGAGAATCCCGGACTGGCCTGCCGGGCCGCGTAGAGTTTGACCAGGTCCTCGGCTATATCCCGGACGGCCTTCCGCGTACGCTTCTTGGCCTGCTCCCAGGCTCTTCCGCCCAGTTTCGACAACGCGGGCACCTCGCCATCGGAACCGATGTACTTCTGCACCCGGTGCAACTGCTCGATGGGTATGAAGACCCGGTCGTCTCCGGCGTAGATCAGCGTCAGGCAGTCCCGCTCCCGGTCGTCCACCGCGATACGCTTCAACCCGATGTACCGGCCGATGCCATGGTCGATATGGACGACGTAGTCCCCTTCCTTCAGGCTGGTGAAATCTTCGATTACCACGCCTTCCTTGAAGGCTTTCCGCCGGCGTCGCCGGTACCGGTTGAAGATCTCCGCGTCGGTCAGCACGACCAGGGGCAGGTCGGGCAGAATGAACCCGGCGTGCATCGCGCCTACCGCCATTTCGATCTCCAGGGCGTCCGTGCCCAGGATCTCCCGCAGTCTTTCCGCCTGCCCTTCGTTATCGCAAACCACCACGACCCGTGCCGCGTCCGCTCTCCACTCCTCCAGGCGGGATTTCAGCACATCCATCGCGCCCTGGTATACGCCGGACGCCTCGGTCCCCACAGCAAGCCACCCATCGGCCGCCCGCGCCCCGCGCGCCATGTCCATCGTGCCGTAGTAGGTCGACTCCTCCGTTACATCGCACCAAGAGCCGATCGCTTCGCCCGGTTCAGGGACCAGGTCGCCCGCTTCCGTTCTCCGCAAGTGGGTATTTTCGTATTCCTCGGCGAACGATTCCGCTTCGCGCGCCAGTTCGTCGGGCTCGCACCGGACGATCAGCGTGTGGTCCGGCAGGTAGCTCATAATGGTGGCGGAGGAGGGGTGAAACCAGGGCAGGTAGCGTTCACTGCCTTCGAACAGGCCTCCGTCCTCGATGTGAGAAATCAGCTCGGACGCGTCGATCGACAGCGATTCGCCCGCCTGCCTTGCCCGTTGGACTACTTCGCCGCGCTTTTCGGGATCGTCGATCATTTCCCTGTTCGGGAGCACGGTCAGTTCGCTGATGTGCTCCGACGACCGCTGGGAGTAGATATCGAAGAGTCGAATCGATTCCACTTCGTCTCCGAAGAACTCGATTCTGCACGGCCGGTCCAACCCGTGGGGATAGACATCCACAATACCGCCCCGCACACTGTAGTGGCCCGGGGCCTGAACCATGTCCGTCCGCTCGTAGCTGAGCCGGTCGCACCGCTCGGTGAGTTCGCGCAAGGAAATGACCGAGCCTGAAGCGATCTGCAGAACGGAGCCCTGGAGTACGGTCGGCGGCAGGGTGCGCTGCATGACGGCCCTGACCGTCGCCACGACGAACAGCGGTCTGTTCTTCATCAGGCCGTAAAGCGCGTCCAGACGGCGTCCCGACAAGTCGCCGGGCGGGGACACCTGGTCATAGGGCAGCACTTCCCAGGGGGGAAACAGCGCCACGTCCGCGGGATCCAGCAGACTGGAGACATCCTCGAACATCTCCTCGGCGGCGGCCGTGTCCTCCACGATGACCAGCGTCGCGCCGCGCCGTTTCCGGTGCGCGTGCGCGAGCAACAGGGACCGCGACGAGCCGGCAAGCCCCGATACCCGCGCGGAGCAGGCGGCATCGGCAGCCAACCCGAGATAACGCTGTACGACGGGGGATTTTTCCGAGATATCCAGGAGGTTTTGCAGGCGCATACGAGAGCGGTTCGGCTACATGGGGTTCCGCAGCCGGTGGGTGATCCGCTGCAACACGTCCTCGCTCCGGGCTTCGAAGGATCTGGCGGTGATCATCTCGTAGGCTGTGATGTAACGGCGGGCGGCTTCTATCTTGACCTCGTCCGGGATGGCCGGTATGGGACCGTCACCGCGAAAGCCACGGTCTGCAAGCCATTCACGGACATATTCCTTGTCCAGCTTGTCCGGTTCTTCACCGCGAGCGAAACGATCTTCGTATGTGTTCCTGACCCAGAACCGGGAAGAGTCGGGGGTGTGGATTTCGTCGATCAGCACGAGCCGGTCCTCGAGCAGGCCGAATTCGTACTTGGTATCCACCAGGATCAGGTTGTTGGCGGCCGCCAGGTCGGTTCCGTACGCGAAGAGCGCCAGGGCCGCCCCTTCCATTTCACGGTACACGCCTTCGTCCACCAGGCCGCTCCGGAGAATCTCGTCGGCGGAAATGGACTCGTCATGGCTGCCCTTCTCCGGCTTGGTCGACGGCGTGATGATAGGCCGGTCGAAAGCCTGGTTTTTCTTCATGTCTTCCGGCAGGACATGGCCACAGAAATTGCGATGCCCGCGGGCATAGTGATACCAGGCCGACGTCGTGGTCACGCCGGTCAGATAGCCCCGGACTACCATCTCGACAGGTATCAACCTGCATTCCCTGGCGACGAGGACGTTCGGGTCGGGCACGTCGATCAGGTGGTTTTCGATAATATGCCGGGTCCGTTCGAACCAGAAGGCCGCGGTCTGGTTGATGACCTGTCCCTTGAAGGGCAGCGCGCACAGCACCCGGTCGAAGGCGGAAATGCGATCAGTAGTCACGATGATTCGTTTCCCGTTGAGCCGGTAGTTGTCCCTGACTTTGCCCTCGTATTTCTCGCCCAGGTCGAAACTGGTATCGTGCAAAACGTATTCCAACTGCTTCCTGAGGACGTTTTCAGACACCATGCCTAGCGATAGTCCTTTCGGTGTATGGACGGCTGCGCAACGGCTCGGCCATAACGGCAGTACCGCTCCTGAATCGAGCCCTTCACACTAAATCGAACGGGCCGGAATGTCAAGCGGAATCAAAGGCCCGGGCACCCGCGCCGCGGGACATCCTCATCCTGTTTCTTCCTCCGGCCGTATCATCCTCGTGGGCGATGTTTTTTCCGTCAAACTCGTTTTTTGCTGGACACCTGTTCGAACCCCTCTATTATATTTGGAGTACAGCGCCAGAAAACCACCTTCCGTTGATATGGTACAGATTCAGACGAACTGAACTCGTCATTTTCCGGTTTTTCAGGAGGTTCTATCATGTCCAAGCAGGCCGCCCTAAGCTGTCTGAGCATCGTCTCATGCCTTTTGATGGTCGCCGCATGCGCGGGACCGCCCAATGAGGCCATGACCGCGGCGGAACAGGCTGTTTCCGACGCAATGGCAGCCGAAGTCGACAAGTACGCCCCGGCTGAATACGAAGCCGCCGCCGCTGAACTCGAAACAGCCCGTGGCCACATGGCCGCCGGGGATTACGGCGATGCGAGAGCCGCCGCCGAAAGTACCATCGCGCTCGTCGAGGCGGCCAACGAGGAGATGCTGGTCCAGAAGGAGCTGACCAAGCGCGAGGTCGACGAAGCCCTGCCGGCTTTCCTCGAACGCTGGGGCGAGATTTCCGGCAGCATCGAGCAGGGCCGCGGCCAGGCCGCCCGTACGCTTGCCCAGGAAGCCTCGGCCTTCGCCGACTCCTTGACAATGCAAATCAACGAGTTGAATTCGAACGAGAAATGGCATGACCTTAAAATGTTGCTAGAATCGGCCAACATGACAGCCGATAGTTTCGCGGAACGGGCCGGCGGCTGACCGGGTTGCGTACGCCAGCGAAATGAAGGTAATTTAAAGCCGTCTGATGTTAACGCGTCAGACGGCTTTTCTATTGTCCGCCATCGACCGTACCGTACCACCATCCAAATCGTTGTTGACATTTCCGGGGTGGATTCATAGAATCACACAGGTTTTGAACTGAATTCAGTGATCAGGCAGGATCAGGATACAGGAGCATTGCATGAGCTTGACAGAACTGTTGGATGAAAACGCTATCCTGGTCAATCTCAAGGCCACGCAGAAACAGGAAGTGATCGAGGAACTGGCGGCGGCGCTGACGGCGTCCGGAAGGATCAGTGACAACCGGGAAGTGCTCCAGGCCGTCCTGGAACGTGAAAAGATCATGAGCACCGGGATCGGCAAGGGGGTCGCCATTCCCCACGGCAAGTGCAAGGCCGTGGATAAACTGGTCGGTGTGCTCGGAATCAAGAAAGAGGGCGTCGATTTCCAGTCCCTCGACGAGCAGCCTGTCTACCTCTTCTTCCTGCTCGTCTCCCCCCTCAATGTCTCCGGCCCCCACATCCGGGCGCTCGCCCATATTTCCCGCCTGCTGAGACACGACAACCTGCGAAAACGGCTGATCGCCACGGAAAACCCCCGCGAGGCCCTGGAACTTATCGCCGAAGAAGAAGAGAACATGTAAAGAGGTCCCGGACCCGGGATCGTCTGTATTTTCACACGATAAGCAAAGGATGAAGCAGTGGCACCTGTGTCCAGGATCGATGGCCGGGAGACCGGCCAGTTGCGTCCTGTCGAGATCCGGCGCAATTACCTCCGGCACGCGGAAGGCTCCGCATTGATTGTCATGGGCGGCACGACCGTGCTCTGTTCGGCGAGTGTGGATGAGAGCGTACCGCCTTTTCTGAAAGGGCGCGGCAAGGGCTGGGTGACGGCGGAATACGGCATGTTGCCGCGCAGCACGAACACGCGGGTATCCCGCGACGGGCGGCGCGGCAACGTCTCCGGGCGAACGCAGGAAATCCAGCGGCTCATCGGGCGGTCGCTCCGCGCCATATTCGACCTGGACAGCCTGGGTGAACGGTCCATCCTCATCGACTGCGACGTCATCGAAGCCGACGGGGGTACGCGTACCGCGTCGATCACGGGCAGTTTCGTGGCGCTGTGCGACGCGGTGACGTGGCTGACCGAGCAGGGGTTGCTCGATACGAACCCCATCCGGGACGCGGTAGCCGCCATCAGCGTGGGGGTCATTGGAGGCGTGCCCATGCTCGATCTGTGCTACGACGAGGATTCCACGGCGGACGTCGATATGAACCTCGTCATGACGGGCGGCGGCGACCTGGTCGAAATCCAGGGCACCGCCGAACACCACCCCTTTTCCACGGATCAGCTGTCCGCCATGCTCGACATCGGCAGACGGGGTGTGAACCAGCTGATCGATTTGCAGAAACAGGCGCTGGAGCAGGGCTAGGCCACGACCATGTCCATTGTCCTGGCCACGCGGAATCCGGGTAAAATCGCCGAAATCAAGGCGCTGCTTCCTGGTGTGCGAATCCGGCCGGCTGCGTCTTTTCCCGGCTGCCCCGAACCGGAAGAAACGGGCCGGACCTTCAAGGAGAACGCCCTCATCAAGGCGAAGGCTGTCGCTCGATACACAGGAAGTACCGCGCTGGCGGACGACTCGGGTCTCGAGGTAGACGCCCTGGATGGGGCGCCCGGAGTCCGCTCGGCGCGATACGCCGGCAAGGACGCTACCGACCGGGACAATCTCCTTCGATTGCTCGGCGCTCTGGAAGGGATCCCCGAAGCGGACCGCACGGCCCGGTTCCGATGCGTCATGGCGGTCGTTGCGCCCGATGGACGCACGTGGACCGAGGAGGGCGTTTGCGAAGGGCGGATTTTGCAAGAACCCCACGGAGCGTCGGGATTCGGCTACGATCCGCTGTTCGTTCCGGCGGGCTATGAGCACACCTTCGGCGAACTGGACGCGGCCGTAAAAAACCGGATCAGTCACCGGGCGAAGGCGCTTCACCGGATCGCGAGCGTACTGCAGGCGTTACCAGGTGTACCCGAATGAGGCGAAAAGGAATGCCATGACCAGATGGACCAAAGAGAAAGCCCACGCATGGTACCGCGACACTGGCGTCATACGCGGCTGCAATTACCTGCCGCGTACGGCCGTGAATATGACCGAAATGTGGCAAGCGCCTACCTTTGACCCGGAGACCATCGACCAGGAGCTGGGATGGGCGGCCGAAGCGGGGTATAACAGCGTGCGTATCTTCGTACAGTACCTGGTCTGGGAAGACGATCCGGTGGGCTTGAAGGAACGGATCGACCGGTTCCTGGCCATCGCGTCGCGGCATGGCATCAGCGCCATGGTCATCCTCTTCTGCGATTGCTTCTTCGGGGGACGCGACCCCTATCTGGGTCCACAGGATGAGCCGGTGCCCGGTGTGCACAACAGCCAGTGGGTGCCGAGTCCGGGTTTCGAGCGCCTCGCCGACCGGGGCGCCTGGCCGGGCCTGGAGCGCTACGTGAAGGACATCGTCGGCAGTTTCGGATCGGACCCGCGCGTGCTGGCCTGGGACCTGTACAACGAACCGGACGACGACCTCAGAAGCCAGCCGCTTGTCGAGGACGCCTTCGCCTGGGCGCGTGCCGCCGGTCCCATGCAGCCCCTCACCACGGGACCGTGGACCTGGAACGCCTTTGAAGACGACCTTTCCGCGCTGCTGTTCGAATTATCCGACATCATCACCTTCCACTACTACGAGTCCGCGGATAAGATCGGACCCAGCCTCGCCCGGTGCAATGCCCACGGCCGGCCCGTGATCTGCACAGAATGGCTGCGCCGGCATCACGGCAACACCTTCGCGGAGATGCTGCCCGTATTCGCGGAACACGGGATCGGGTGGTATAACTGGGGACTCGTAGCGGGGCGGACGCAGACCTACCTGGCCTGGGAGTCCAAAAAGGGAGACTCCACCCCGCCGATCTGGCAGCACGACATGATGCATCCCGACGGAACCCCACTCGATCCGGCGGAGCTTGACCTCATCCGGAGATTCGATTTCACAGGATGAGTGTGGATTCCTCCGGCTGGCACAACTCACCGTCTTCCGCGCGGCGCGTTACTTGACTTTCATACGCGCAGCGCGATTCTCCACCCCTCATACGAATACGCTGACCTGGAACGGTCACGCGCCGGGACGATCACGCACCGGGACGGTCACGCGCCAGGACGGTCAGGCGGAAACGTAGCGCGGCGGATTGACGTACCGGGCCATCCCCAGGTCCAGGTGGATCCGGGTAGCCGGCGGCAGCACCACGAGCAGGCGGGAATCGTCGACCGGCATGGACTTGGTACGCACCGAGGCACGTGGCGCGGCGTAGGCACCCGTGGCGCCGGGGTAGGGCGTGTCGGTCGTATCGTAGGAGACGCCACGGAAAGCGTGCTCGGCCAGCGCGCCCGCCTGCACGACAACCCGTCTGGCTTCCGTGTGGTGCAGATTGACCAGGTGCACGCCCACGCGGGACGGCTCGATCCGGTCGACGAGGGCGGCCGTGTCGGCCGGCAGCCCGGGACGCTTGCGGTCGGCGTCGTAGTAGCACAGGCGCGCGTTGGGGATCCCCCCGTAGTAGATGACCTGGGGACATCCCATGGTGAGCTGCACGAGGGCCTCGGTGGTCACGGGCTGTACCTCCTGCCACAGGTGTATGTGCGGCCCGGCTTCCAGGTCCGAATCGTCGGCGCGGATCTGCGCCAGGCGGTGGCAGACCTGGGCGTGGGCGGCTCCAAGCATCCGTTCCGGGTAGTCTGGGTTTTCTCCCCTTAGATAGAGCAGCCAGGGTTCGTCGTGGTGCATGTCGCCCTTGTCCCTGAAGGGCACCACGGCGGACCAGTCAAAACCGCTGCGCTCGTGCAGGTAATCCATGCGCGCCTGGTCCTCCCCGGCCTCCGACACGTTCCACACGTTCAGGGGATAGGTCACGGGCATGGGCTGGTAATCCATCCAGCCCTGGTCGCCGTACCGGTACGGCGTGAGGAACGTCTGCCGATCGGGCCCTAGGCTGCGGTCGACGCCGATGAAGTGATCCCGTATGCTCATCTGGGGTGCCATTTCGTCGAAATGACCGTCGATCCCTTCCTCCAGCACACGGTCGATCATGCCCCTCGGCAGTTCGAAAAAGCCCGGGTCACCCGAGAGCATATACGCATTATTGGCCGCGGTGATGGCGGCGAAGCCCAGGCTGTAGAACCCGTGGGGCCAGGTCCAGCCGTAGAGGCCGCCGTACCATTTCCCGTTGTGGAGGGCGCCCACGCGCCCGTCCAGCCCCACGTTGTCCGGCATGAGCCCGCCGTTTTCC
>JAJECR010000071.1 GCA_022821935.1 Candidatus Latescibacterota bacterium | reverse complement strand
CGGCGGGATCATGCCCATGTTGCCGGCGACCGGCTCGACGATCACGCAGGCGATGTCGTTGCCCCGTTCCGAAAGGGTGCGCCGGACGGCCTCGCTGTCGTTGTACGGCAGGTTGATGGTCATGCGCGCCAGGTCCGCGGGCACGCCGGGGCTGTCGGGGATGCCGAACGTCGCGGCGCCGGAACCGGCCTGGATGAGAAAGCTGTCGCCGTGGCCGTGATACCCCGCCTCGAACTTGACCGCCAGGTCCCGCCCCGTGTATCCGCGGGCTACGCGCAGGGCGCTCATGGTCGCCTCCGTGCCGGAGTTGACCATACGGACCAGTTCAATGGACGGGAAGGCCGTCTTGACCAGTTCCGCCAGCCTGATCTCGGCTTCCGTGGGCGTGCCGAAACTCGTGCCCCGTTCACAGGCCTTCTTCAGGGCTTCGACCACGGCGGGATTGCCGTGGCCCAGGATCAGCGGCCCCCAGGATCCCAGGTAGTCGATGTACTCGTTGCCGTCCACGTCGTAAACCTTCGATCCCGCGCCCCGGTCCATGAAGACGGGGCGGCCTCCGACCCGTCCGAAATTGCGCACGGGGCTGTTCACCCCGCCTGGCATGGACCGGAGGGCCTGGTCGAAGAGGGTACTGGATCGGGAACGGTTCATGCGCTTTAATCCATGCTAGCTACTTACTTAATAGTCCGCGCGCGACGTCCCGCGCGAAATAAGTGAGGATCATGTCGGCGCCGGCGCGCTTCATGGCGGTCAGCGACTCCAGGACGATCTGTTCCTCATCGATCCATCCCATCTGTCCCGCCGCCTTGACCATGGCGTATTCCCCGCTCACGTTGTAGGCGGCCACCGGCACTTCGAAAGTAGATTTCACCCTTTGGATCACGTCGAGATAGGCCAGGGCCGGCTTGACCATGACGATATCGGCGCCTTCTTCAAGATCCAGCTCCACTTCGCGGAGCGCTTCGTTGGTGTTGGCCGGGTCCATCTGGTAGGAACGGCGGTCGCCGAATTGCGGTTCCGAGTCTGCGGCGTCGCGGAAGGGCCCGTAATAGGCCGAAGCGTACTTGGCGGAGTAGGCCATGATCGGTATATGCTTGAGATGCTCGCCGTCGAGAGCCTCCCGTATCGCACCCACGCGGCCGTCCATCATGTCCGATGGCGCGACCACGTCTGCGCCGGCGTTTGCCTGCGAGAGCGCCGTCCGGACGAGCAGCCTGAGCGTGGCGTCGTTCTCCACGTCGCCTTCCCGTATCACGCCGCAATGTCCGTGATCGGTGTATTCGCAGAGGCACACGTCACCGATAACGGTGAGTTCCGGCGTCGCCTGCTTGATTGCCCCTATGGCCCGTTGGACGATGCCGTCGTCCGCATAGGCGCCAGAGCCGTAGGCGTCCTTGCTCTCGGGGATGCCGAAGAGCATGACGGCCGGGACGCCCAAGTCCAGCACTTCACGGCAAACCTCCGCGCCCTGGTCCACGGAAAGCCGGTCCACGCCGGGCATCGAATCCACCGGGGCACGGATGCCTTCTCCCGGGCAGATGAATATGGGATAGATCAGGTCGTCCACGGAAAGCCGGGCTTCGCCGACCATCCTGCGCAAGCTTTCAGTCCGGCGCAGGCGCCGCAGTCTGTGTACGGGAAATGCCATCGATCGTCTCCTGCCGCCGAAAGGTCCTCGGCGTCCGTTTTGGGGCCGTCATCGTCCGCCGCAGTTGGCGCATCCGCCGGTGTCGAATCCGTTCAAGGCGCTACAGCGCTCACACTGAAATAAAACGTGGCCGTCGTCTATGGACCGCGATTCCATCCACTTCCGCGCCGGTTCCCGGTATTTCGAAGGCACGATGATCCTGGCCGTTTCGATCGGACCCTTTCCGATGATAAGACCGGTATCCTGATCGGCTGAGAAAACCCGGCACTCCACCCCCCGCTGCGCAAGAGCGCGCCGGTAGTTCAGGGCTTCCCGGTCTTCGGCCCGATAGAGAATCTCCTCCTCTGGCGGCTTCTCCTCAAATCCATGTCTTTCGCAGAAATACCGTCCCAGCCGGCGAGACCCGCAGTCCGCGCACAGGTGCTGTCCGCAGACGACACACCGCCCGTGAGCAGGTTCGGCCGGATGGGCCAGACAGCGCAGATCGTCGATGAATACCGTCCCGCAGACCGGGCAGAACGGCGCGTCACCCGGGATCTCCGCTTTGCATTCGTCACATACCCACGTCGACTCCTCATGCAGCGCGTCAATCAGGGATGTCGCGCAGATGGGGCATTTTTCCACTCCGGGGGCGTATTCACATTCACATTCCGGACAGAAAGGCATAGAAAACCACAACGGTGTATCGGTTGAACAGAAGCCCGGGGAATATACACCGGAGCGTCCGGGCATGGCAATTGTTATTCAGTAGCATTTCGATGCGGTCAGCCGGCCAAGTGTGCTTTGCCGCCATGACCGGTCACGCATGATTTTTCGCCGCGGCCAACCGGTCACAGACGATCGCGTCCACGAGCGCGGGGACCGTAGCCTGGCCGGGCATGATGTCCACGGTCAGGCCAGCCTCTTCGGCGGTCGCCGCCGTGGCGGGACCTATGCAGGCTATGCGGACGCCCCCGGTGAAGCGTGACAGGCGGTCCGGCCCCACGGCCTGTGCGAAAGCCTGCACAGCCGAAGAACTCGCGAATACGGCTACGTGGATCTTCCGGTCTTCCAGCATGGTCGCGACACCGTCCGGCAGGACCTCTTCCATGGCCGTCCGGTAGACCGTCACCCTTTTTACGCTCGCGCCGGCGGCGGTCAGTCCCTCGACCACGGCGGGGCCCGCGATGTCCGCCGCCGGGAAGAGGATTCGGGCGTCCCGCAAGTCGCAGTGTTCGACCAGGGTCTCCACGAGCTTTTCAGCCTGGAACACCCGGGGTTGATCATCCGCTTCGATCCCCCGTCTTCGCAGGGCGTCGGCCGTGGCATGGCCTACGGCGGCGACGCGAACTCCGCCCAGCGCCCGGGCGTCCAGGCCGCTTTCGATCAACCGCGAGAAGAAAGCCTCTACGGCGTTCCCGCTGGTGAACACCACGTGATCGAAACTGGAGAGATCGGCCAGCGCCATGTCCACGATCGACCAGTCATCCGGCGCTTCGATCCGTATCAGGGGCGCTTCGACCGGCTCCGCGCCCATGCGGACGAGCGATTCCGACAGTTCGCCGGCCTGGTCTCTGGCGCGCGTGACCAGGACCCGCACGCCGAAAAGCGGTTTCGATTCGAACCAGTCGAGTTGCGTCCGCAGCGCCACCACTTCGCCCACGATGATCAGCACAGGAGGGGTAAAGGAAGCCGAACGGGCCTTCGATACGATATCTTCCAGGGTGCCGACAAGAGTCCTTTGCTTCGGTGTGGTGCCCCACTGGATCAGCGCGACGGGCGTATCCTTTGGGCGGCCGTGATCGACCAGCCTTTTCACGATGACGGGCAGGTTGCGCGCGCCCATGTAGAAGATCAGCGTGCCGATCCGTTTTGCGAAGGCTTCCCAGTCGAGATCCGGCCGGGCCTTGTCCGGAGCCTCGTGGCCGGTGACGACGGTCATCGTCGAGGTGATCTCTCTATGGGTCACCGGTATGCCGGCGTAGGCCGGTACCGCGACGGCCGCCGTAATGCCGGGAACCACCTCGAACGGAATCCCGCGGCGTTGAAGATGCAGCCCTTCTTCGCCTCCCCGGCCGAATACGAAAGGATCGCCGCCCTTCAGCCGGACCACGGTCTTTCCGGCCCCGCCGTGACGCACCAGCAGGTCGTTGATCTTCTCTTGCCGGCCAGGACGCCACGGTACGTGAATGCGCTCGGCGTGGGCGGGCGCCTCAGCAAGCAACCGCTCGTCGGCCAGATAGTCCGCGATTACGACATCGGCCTTCCTCACACAGGCCAGGCCTTTTACGGTAATCAGTCCGGGGTCGCCGGGGCCCGCGCCAACCAGGTAAACGATACCCGGGACCCGCGGAGCAGTTGCGCTCATGATCTGGTTTCCATCTTTGCCAGTACGGCCTCGGCCAGCCTGCGCCCCAGGCCGGGGCCGTCTTCAGGGTCCCCATGGAGGGCATAACGCACGATCCAGCTGCCGTCGTCGTCGGCAAGCACGCCGTCCAGCCGGAGGACGTCCCGGTCGATTCTTCCCCATGCGCCGACCGGGGTATGGCAGCCGCCTCCAATACCATGGAGATAGGACCGTTCAGCCATCACCGCCTGCCTCGACGGGAGATGCTCGACGTTCCGCGCGGCCGCCAGGGTCCGCTCATCGTCCACCCGGGTTTCTATCGCGAGGGCCCCCTGGCCGACGGCCGGCATGCAAAGGTCGGGGGACAGCGGTTCGGTAATGCGGTCCGCCCAGCCCAGCCGCAGCAGTCCTGCCACGGCCAGTACGATCGCGTCCGGTCCTTGCGCTCCAAGCGGCCCTGGCGGCCGGCCCGCTTCTTCCAGCTTCTTCAACCGGGTATCGATGTTCCCGCGGATACCCATGAAGCGCAGGTCCGGCCGGTAGTGTTGCAGGAGCGCCCGCCGCCTGGGACTGCCCGTGGCGATCCGGGCGCCCGCGGACAGGCCGTCCAGCCCGGTCCCGTCCCGGCTGACCAGAGCGTCCCGTACGTCCACGCGTTCCGGTACCGCGGCGATGACCAGACCATCGGGCAGTATCGTGGGGAGGTCCTTCAGGCTGTGCACGGCCGCGTCGATCTCTCCCGAGGACAGTGCCCGTTCCAGTTCCTTGACGAATACGCCTTCGCCGCCGAAAGTGTCCAGCGAGGCGTCCCGATCCGTATCTCCCCGGGTCTTGAGGACGCGCACGTGGACGGTCAGGTCCGGGTTGGCCGTCTCGATTTCCTTTGCCACGGTCCGGGCCTGGACGAGGGCCAGCCGGCTGCCGCGGGTGCCTATGGTGATTGAGGATGACATGGACATGGGGGATCAATGCCGCGGCGTACCGGTTCTGCCGGGTCCGGCCCGGGCCTGCGGACTATTCGTTCCCGGCGCCGTTCCTGTCGTTCCCTTGCTCATCGAGACCGAAGAGATGGCGCAGGCTGTAGAGGTGGTAGTCCTTGTGCTCCGGATCGGCCGTGTTTCTGAGCTGGACCGTCGGTTGATGCAGCAACTTGTTCACGATGGCGCGGCTCATCTTGTCCACGGTTTCCCGGTCCTTCTCGGAAAGGTGGCCGAGCTGGGCGAGGGCGCGGTCGACTTCCTGGTGCCGCACGTCGTCGGCCAAATGCCGGAGTTGGGTGATGGTAGGCGTAATGGCCAGATTCTGATACCAGGCGAGGAACCGGTCCACTTCCGTGTCCACGATCCCTTCCACCTTCTGTGCTTCCACCTTCCTGGACTCGGCGTTGTCGTCCACCACCGACTGCAGGTCGTCCATGTCGTAAAGGATGACATTGTAGAGGTCGCGCACGCGCGGGTCGATGTCCCGCGGCGCGGCGATATCGATCAGGAAGATGGGCCGGTTCCGCCGGTCGTGCATGATGTCCGCCATCCGGTCCCTGACCAGTACCGGTTCTGTGGCGCCGGTGGAACTGATGATGATATCGACGTCGGAGATCATCTGCAGTCCGTCCTGCAGGGACACGGCGATGCCGTCGAAGCGATGGGCCAGGTCGGCGGCCCGCTCATAGGTCCTGTTGGCGACGATGAGCCGCTTCACGCCCTGGTCGACCAGGTACTCCGCCGTCCGTTCGCCCGTCTCCCCCGCGCCGATCAACATGGCGGTATGCTGCCGCAGGTCCTTGAAGATCTTCCGGGCCAGTTCGACCGCCACGGAGCTGACCGACACCGCGCCCGCCCCGATCTCCGTCGTCTCCCGTACCTGCTTGCCCACGGCCAGCGCCTTTTCGAACAGCCTGTTGAGCACCACGCCCGTGGTCTTCGTGTTCAGCGACTGCATGTAGGCCTCCCGGACCTGGCCCAGGATCTGCTGTTCGCCCACGACGAGGGAATCCAGGCTGGAGACGACCCGGAACAGGTGCCGGATGACGGCCTCGTCCTTCCGGTGATAGAGATAGGGAGACAATACGCCTTCGTCCAGGCCGTGGATCTCGTGAAACCACGCCTCGATGGGGCCGGGATCGGTATGTTCCTCGTCGGTGGTCGCGTACATCTCGCTGCGATTGCACGTGGACAGCAGTACCGCTTCGAGGATGCCGTTCGAAGACCTGACGAAGGAGAGGGCCTTCTCCTGGAGCGTCTTCGTCAGCACCGCCTGGTCGCGCACGTCGATGGGTGCCGTATGGTGACTCAGCCCGACGAGTGTAAGATGCATGACTCCACCCGGTCGCGCGCTTCGTCCGCGCGCCCTTCGCGTATGAGATCGAGGATATCGGAATCGACAAGGGAGGTCCACAGCCTCGCCCGGGTTTCGATTTCATCGGGGTGCCTGGCCTTCATCTGGGGGCGGTATTGTCCCAGCAGGTCGAGCAGGACGGCGTACTCGGTCCCGAAAGCTCCTTCCAGCTGCCCACGGATCTTCTTAGCCAGCGCGGGGCTCTTGCCCCCCGTGGATACGGCGATGCACAGGTCGCCCTGCCGAACGACGGAAGGTACGATGTACCGGCACAGCGCCGGCACGTCCACCACGTTGACCATGACGCCCTCCGCCTCGGCGTCGCGGTAGACCCGTTCGTTGATCTCTGTCGAGTCGGTGGCGGAGACGACCAGCCTGTGGCTCCGGACGTCGCCGGGTTCGTACTGCCTCGCGATCCAGCGCAGTTCGCCACGATCCGCCCGATCACGCAACTCCTTCGTCAAATCGGGGCTGACTACGGTAACACCTGCCCCGCAATCGAGCAGAGCGGCCGCTTTTTCCGCCGCGATCTCGCCGCCGCCCACGACCAGGCAGGCCTGATCCTCGATGTCCACAAACGCGGGATAGTATTTCTTCATGGTCTGTATTCCATCAATCACCGAATCGGTCGCCCCGGTCAGTCGAAGATGTGTAGGTTCGTCCAGAGTCCGGCGCCGAGATAGGCCAGCAGCACGGAAGCGAACCCGGCCATGGAGATGATGGCCGCCCGCTCGCCCTGCCATCCCACGGTATAGCGGGTTACAAGCTGGGAAGTGAAGATGATCCAGGTCAGCATCACGCAAAGCACCTTCGGATCGAGCAGCCAGGGCGTGATCGAGTCCCATGCGGCCGTCGCCCACCAGAAGCCCGTGAGGATAGCCGCGGACAGGAACACCCAGCCGATGAGCGTCGCCTTCAGGTTCATTTCGTCCAGCATGTCCAGCGCGGGCAGCCGCGAGAACACCAGACCGACGCGGCGGTGGTGGATGTAGTACATCTGCATGACGTACAGCAATCCCGTGATGAAGGAGAAGGAAAACGCCGCGTACGCCAGGAAGCTGGCCGTTACGTGGAAATTGAACCAGGGGCTCTGCAGCAGGGGCGGCAGCGGGTCGACGGGGCTTATAAATGCCGTGGACGCCGCCTGCGCCGCCAGGACGAGCGGCAGGACGAACACGCCCAGCGACCGGTCATGGAAACGGCGCTCCAGAAACAGGTAGACCACGGCGATGAGCCAGGCGAAGAAGCTCATGGACTCGTGGAGGCCCACGAAGGGCGCGTGGCTGGATTCGAACCCACGGGCCATCAGAAAAGCGCTGTGGCAAACCAGCGCCAGGATCAGGCACAGGGTCGCGTAGAACCCGGTCCGGGGCTGTCGCGTCCAGAAATGGCGGAAATAGATCACCGCGGCGACCGCGTAACCCGCCAGAATCAACCCATGTAGAATGTAGATACCCATGTACTGGTCTCGACCCGGCTCCGGTCAACAATCCATGCCTTGCAAGATACCCTAAAATACCGTCATATCACGTATTTATCAAGTTTAAAGGGGTGTATGAAGCAACAGCGGCGACGTGGTCCGGCAAGGGAACGGTACGAGATTCATGGTACCCGTCGCACCCGCGCGGGCAGCCTAGTCCACGGCGCTCAACTGTTCCATGATATCCATCCCAACCCTCCGGCTCCAAGCCTCCATGACCCGTCCGAACAGCGGTCCCGGCCTGCCGTCGCCAATGGGCGTATTGTTGATGCGCGTACACGGCGCCAGGCAGTAGGGCGTGCTCGTCAGCCACGCCTCGTCGGCATTCACCGCGTCGTAGGGCTGCAGGTCCTTTTCCACCCAGCCCAGGCCCAATTCGGGCGCGAGTTCCCGCAGCGTGACCAGGCTGACCCCTTCCAGTATATTGCGGCTGGTGGGCGTAAAGATCGTGTCGTTTTCCACCACGACGAAGTTGGCGCCCGAACACTCGGTGAGGTTGCCGTCCAGGTCGAGCAGCAGCGAGGTGGCCGCGGGGTCGACGACCTGGGTCTGCCTGTCGGCCATCCAGTAGTGCAGGCGCGAGCGGTTCTTGGTCTTGGGGTCGACGCACTGGGGCGGCACGTGCCGGATGGAGGGCGTGACCACGTGGACGCCCTGCTCAAAGTAGGATCGCCACACGGAAAAGGGCAGGGGGAAGGAGTGGATGCACAACGTGGGCGCCAGGCGCGCCGGCCTGCCCGCGCTGCCGGCGTAGATCTGGTTTTCTCCCGGCGTTACGAAGTGTACGACGCCGAGATCCTGTTCCGGACCGATCAGCCTGCTGTTGGTCTCGATCAGCGAACGCGTGCGCTCGACCAGCCCGGCATGGTCCAGGTCCAGCTCGATCCCGGCGTATCTGCACGAACGCAGAAGCCGCTTCACGTGCTCCTCCAGGCGGAAAGGCTCGTGCCTGAACGTGCGGGTCATTTCGGTCAGGGTGGCCCCCAGGACGATCCCCAGATCGTAGATGTTGAGATGAGCCTCGGAAGCAGGGACGAAGCCATCATTGAGATAGACGACGGGTTCTTTCATGATGAAACAGTCCTTTTCTTTTCTGGACGAAGCGTTACGTATATGGTGTATTGAAACACGGTTGAATAAGCATTACTAAATAACCGGTACTATATGAAATTAAAAGATTACTTCTCATGGAACCCACCGAGATGACAGGCGCTGCCGGCGACGGATCGCATCGCGCGGGGTTCGTGGCCCTGGTCGGAAAGCCGAACGTGGGCAAGTCCACCCTGATGAACGCGTTGCTGCAGCAGCGGCTGTCCATCGTGACGCCAAGACCTCAGACCACCCGGCAACGGGTCCTGGGCATTCTGACGAAGGACGCCTGCCAGGTCCTCTTCCTGGATACGCCCGGCCTGCTCGAACCCGGCTACCGGCTCCAGGAATACATGCTGCAGTCCGCGGTCCACACGTTGCACGATTCGGACGCGGCCGTGGCTATCGTGGACGCCACCCGGTTCAACCGAGATCTCGACGACCGGGTCGTCGGCTTCCTGGAACAAAGCCGCGGTCCGGTGATCCTGGCGATAAACAAGATTGACCGGACGTCCAGGACTTCCCTGCTGCCCCTGATCGAGCAGGCCGCCAGCCGCTTCCCTTTCACCGAAATCGTGCCCGTGTCCGCCCTCGAAGGGGACGGCCTCGAACCGTTGTTGTCCGCTGTCATCCGCGCGCTACCGCCGGGTCCGGCGCTCTACCCCGAAGACATGATCACCGACCAGCCGGAACGGTTCTTCGTGGGAGAAATCATCCGGGAGCACCTGTTCCTCGCCGTGCGCGAAGAACTGCCCTACGCGTCGGCCGTGATCGTGGAGGACTTTACGGACCGGCCCAATGGTACGGCCTTCATCCAGGCGAGTATCATTATCGAGCGGTCTTCCCAGAAGGGCATCATCATCGGCAAGAACGGGCGCATGCTGAAAAACATCGGCACGTCCGCGAGGAAGGCCGTCGTCGATTTCCTGGACCGTCCCGTCTATCTCGACCTGCGGGTCAAGGTCCGGCCCTCCTGGCGAAAAAACGAGCAGGAGCTGAGGCGGCTGGGCTACGCGAAGCGGTGACCGGTCCGCCTGGCCCGCGCGGCCAGCCCGATGTATTGTTCCAGGTCGCCCCAAAGCGCTTCCAGCGGCCGGGGTTTGTTCCAGGACTGGACCTGCTGCCGGTCGTATCCTTCGATCAGGGACAGTATCCGCACGCACCATTGCACGGGAAGTATGGCCTGGTACACCGCCATCCTTTCGAAGGCGTGGGGATGGGCGCTCCGCTCGCAGTAATCCCCGATGGTTTCTTCCCGCAGGCTCGATTCCATGCCAGCGCTTTCCGGGTGCCAGAAGAAACCGGCGACCTCGTAGAGCGGGTCCATGGTACCCGCGTGTTCCCAGTCCACCAGGCCGATGCGGTCCGGGTCCGCTTTAATCAGATTCGCCGGGCGGAAGTCTCCATGGCACAAGCAGGGCGGGCACTCCATCCATAATGCCGGCCGCAGATCCACCATGTCCAGGCATCGTCTCAGGTCGCGCAACCGGTCCAGGGTCCCGCGGAACGACGGGTCGTTCATGGCGGCGCTCACTTCCATGGCACGCATGGTTTCGTCGATGAAATCGAGACAGTCCCCGGGGCGGGTCGGTCCCGCCGGCCTGGCCAGAGTGGAATCCCCGGGATCCGTAATGCCATGCACCGCGAGCATAGTCTCCAGGAGTGGGTTCAGGTCTTCCCGGGTCACACTTGCGGGATTCACCGGTGCGCCGGGAAGTTTCTCGTAGACCAGCACGGGCGCATTCAGCTCCGCCGCCCACGGATCGCCCGTTTCGGCGTTCGGCACGGCTTCCAGGAATTCGAGCCGCTTCATCGCGGCGTGTTCCCGTTCCAGGCGTTGACCGCGATCTGACGGGTATACCTTGACCAGGTAGACGCTGCGGCCGGAATCTACTTCGTATATCCGGTTATTGAAACCGCCTCCCAGCGGCCGTATCTGGCATTGCCCGGCGGCGAATGCGTGTCCGTCTCCGGCCAGCCGGTCCAGGTAACGCGCCACGGCCGTCAGGTCCGGGGATGTACCGTCGCGTCGCGCCGATGTGCCCCGAGCGGTCTGCGAATCCATCGCCTTTGAAAGGTACGTGCGTCGATACATGGCCGGCTGTTTCCGTCCAGTCTTTTCCGATTGCCCGCGGGTCCGGGGATTCGTATCTTCAGTGCGCGGACCCGTCCGTCACCACACCCCGCAACACGTGGCCCGTCCGCATCCCATCCCGTTCCCGGCCTGTCCCGGATTCCGGTGTGACTTGCGATGAAACTCCACGCGCTGATAAGACATGCAATAAAGGGTGTGTCCCGGTTTCTGCCGCTGAAACCGTCCGCCTGGTCACTGAAACCGTCCGCCTGGTCGCTCTCATTCCTGCTCTTGACGGCCCCGGGCTGCGGAAGCGCTTTTCAGAACATCAACATCCTTTCCGACGCGGATGAAATCGCGCTCGGACGCGAGTTTTCGAGAGAAATCGAAAAAGAGATCAAGCTATACACGGACCCGGAGGCGGTCCGCTACGTCGACGAACTGTGCCAGACCCTCGCCCGGCATTCCACGCGATCGAATATACAGTACTACATAAAAGTCGTGGATACTGATGAAGTCAACGCCTTTGCCCTGCCCGGCGGCTATCTCTACGTCAACCGCGGCCTGATTTCCATTGCCGGCACCGAGTCGGAACTGGCGGGCGTGATCGCCCACGAGATCGCCCACGTGGCCGCGCGCCACGGCGCCAAGGCCCTGACCCGGCAACTCGGGCTGGAGATCATACTGGGCATGATATCGGGGCGCAACCCCTCGGGAGTCCAGCGTGTCGCGTCGCAGCTGGCTGGAGTCGGCGGCATCCTCTCCATGTTGCATTATTCCCGCCAGGCGGAACGAGAAGCGGACGCCATGGCTGTGGTGAACCTGCGGGAGGCCGGCTATGATCCCGGGGGCGTCACCTTGTTTTTCGAGAAACTCCTGGAGATCAACGACCGCGAGCCCGGGGCACTGGCTACCCTGTTCGCGACCCATCCGCCAAGCAGGGAACGGGTCGAGAATACCCGGAAGCAGATCGCCGCGCTGCCGGTCCTGGATGGGCTGACCACGGATTCGGAACGGTTTCAGCAGGTAAGGACCCAGCTTCCGCCGCTCAAGGACAACCCCCTGGAAAAAGACGAGGAAGAGCACTCTGTCCACGAAAACTGACCAGCAAATACCGGCCCTATCCGGGTCCGAAGGCCGCCCCGGCCTGTTGCTTCGCGGCGGGACCGTCGTCGATCCGTCGCAGGATTTAAACCGGGTATGCGATGTCTCGATTCGTGACGGTTCGGTTTCGGCCGTCGGCGACGGCCTGCCTGCGGAAGGACGGCGTGTCGTCGACGTATCCGGCCGGTACGTCTTTCCGGGCCTGGTCGACCTGCACGCCCACATCTGCTGGGGATTCACCGACATCGGCCTGGTCCCGGACGATGTGTGCCCCTCCACCGGGGTAACGGCCATCGTGGACGCCGGAAGCTCGAGCTGGCCGAGCCAGGACGCGTTCCGCCGTCACGTGGCGGAGCCCTCCCGCACCCGGGTCTTCGGCTTCTCCAATATCTCCAGCGTGGGCATCCCGACGGCGGGCACGCCCGAACTGGCCAGCCTGCGGTTCGTGGACGTGGACCGTTCCGTGGCCTCCGTAGCAGGCGACCGGGATCTGATGACCGGTATCAAAGTGCGTCAGGGCCGGCACCTGGTGGGTGACAACGGCATCGAACCGACGCGCCTGGCGGTGGAGGCGGCCGGACAGCTTGGCGTCCCCGTCATGGTCCACGTGGGCAATACGCCCTGTCCGCTGAAGGGCATCATGGACCTGCTTCGTCCGGGCGACATCATCACGCACGCCTATCACGGCCATCCCCACGGCATACTGGACGATCACCGCGCGATTTGGCAGGACGTCCTCGAGGGACGTTCCCGGGGCATCCTGATGGACGTGGGCCACGGCGCCGGAAGCTTCAGCTTCGACGTGGCCAAATCGGCCTTCGAACAGGGGTTCTTCCCGGACGCCATCAGTACGGATCTGTACACCGTAAACGTCAACGGTCCGGTTTTCGACCTGCCGACCACCATGTCCAAGATGCTGAACCTGGGCATGCCCCTCGAGGACATCGTGCGGAGCACGACCGCCATACCGGCCGCGGCGATCGGGCGAACCGAACTCGGCACGCTTCGTCCGGGCGCGGCCGCCGACGTGGCGGTCTTCGACCTGGAGGAGGGAGACTTCGAATTCAGTGATTCGCACGGGGAACGACGGAGGTGGCCGCGGCGTCTGACCTGCGAATTGACCCTGCTGGACGGGGAAATCATATTTGACCGGCGACGCGCTGATCGTCCGATATTCGATCGGCAACCAGGTAAAACGACCGTCAATCAAGGGAACAACGCGCCATGAAAGCCCGATACTGGGTAGGCGGATGCCTGTCCGCGATCATTCTGCTCGCCGTAATCGCCGCAGCGGCCTACTATTTCCTCCTCCAGGCCAGTGATGATCTGGTCGAGTCCTATACGAGCCCGGCACCCCGCGATTTCGCCCGCGTGGAGGACAGCCGGCAGGAGGCGGAATCTGCTGTCGAACGGTTCAGGGACTTCATCATCGCCCTCGAGCGGGGCGAAGAGACCGGGAGCCTTTCGCTATCGGCGGACGATATCAATGCCCTCCTGACGTATGAAGACCTTTTCCGGGACCTTTACGGGATGGCGCGCGTGGACATCCGGGATGACAAGCTGCAGGCCGAGATCAGCGTGCCGCTCGGCATGTTCAACGATCGATTCGAGGGCAGGTATCTCAATGGAACGGGCGAACTCGCCATCGAGATGAAAGACGACCGGCTGATGGTCACCATCGACCGGCTGGAGGTCGGCGGCAGGAACCTTCCCGAAGAGTTCATGAATGAAATCCGGAAAAACAACCTGGTCGAAGCCCTCTACCAGGAGCCGTCGCTGGAGCGGTTTTTACAACTGGTGAAGGCCGTTAAAATCGAAGACGGCAGACTCGTCATCCAGCCCAGGTAGGCCATCTGTCGCGCGGCGGCGGAGTAACTCCTTCACGCCTTGGAAGCCCCATCATGCCGATCCTCCTCGTCATCGCCCTGCATCCTGAAGCGCGCCCCGTGATCGAGCGCTTCAGATTGAAACAGGACGTATCCCGCGCCTTGCCCGTTTTCCGGCGGGACGACGTCTGGCTTGCCGTCTCCGGCACGGGACGCGTGAAGTCGGCCATAGCGACGACCCATCTGGTCTCTCAGGTTGAAAAGAGTGCGCACACGGTCCTCTTCAACCTCGGCATCGCCGGTCATACGCAGAAGGCGGGGGAAGGTCCCGTCGAGGTGGGCGACCGGTTCCTCGTGAGCAAGATCACGGAGCGGGGTACCGGCCGGGCCTTCTATCCGGACCTGCTGGCCAGGACACCCCTGGCGGAATCCCCGGTCACCACCGTGGAACGACCCCTGGACCGGGCAGATGCCGACGGCGTGGAGCCGGGCCTGGTCGACATGGAAGCGGCCGGGTTCTACCAGGCCGCCGCGGCCTTCCTCCCGCCCCACCGTATCGGGTGCGTCAAGGTCGTCGCCGACCACCTGGAGACGCGGCGCCTGGACAAGAACAAGGTGGGTGAACTGATCGCCGGCGCGCTGGATGAATTCGAAGAGACGATCGCGGCTTACAGGTCGGTCTCCGATGGCGGAGGGGACGTGCTGACCGACACGGACGCGCGGGTCATCGGAAACATCCGCAGCCGGCTGCGGCTGACGGCCAGCCGCCACAGGATGCTGTCCGACCTCGTACGGACCTACAAGCTTCATACCGGGGCCGCCCTGCCGGATCTGTCGCAGTTTACCCGGACTACGGTGAAAACGAAACAGGAAGGCGACGCGCATTTTGAACGGCTCCGAGACATCCTTTCGGTGGGGTAACTTCTCCCACCTGTATATCGAGCGTGGCGCCGCCGACTACCCGCTCACGTGGCGCATCCGGGATCGCTTCGCGAAGGCGCGGGTGTTGGAAATCGACGACTACAAGGCGGTCTTCGCCCGGCCGCGGCAGCGGTTCCAGGCACAGAAGGAAAGCATGAAACTGATCCTGGCCGTGAAGAAGGACCGGTTCCTGTACGACGGGTCCGGACACAGTCAGGACTTCAGCCTCGAGAACTTCTATTACAACACGCTCATGTTCAACTGCGTGTACAACTGCGACTACTGTTACCTGCAGGGCATGTACCCTTCGGCGAATATTGTGGCCTTCGTCAACGTGGAAGACTATTTTTCCGCGACGCGCCGGGGTATTGAGGACCGGTCGAACCCCGCGCAGCCGCTGTACCTGTGCATTTCGTACGATACCGACCTGCTTGCTTTCGAATCGGTCGCGCCGTACTGCCGCGCGTGGATCGAGTTTGTCCACGGGGAACCGGATCTGCTCGTCGAAATCCGAACCAAGAGCGCCGCGTACCGGGCCATACGGGACCTGGCGCCTACGGACCGGGTCATCCTGGCGTGGACGCTCTCCCCGGAACCGGTCGCCGCGCGCTACGAGCACGGCGCCGCGCCGCTCCGGCTTCGGCTGGACGCCGTACAGGCCGCCATAGACGACGGATGGCCCGTACGGCTCTGCTTCGATCCCGTGCTGGCCGTACCGTCGTGGAAGTCGGTCTACGGTGAACTGCTCGAAGAGACCTTCCGCCGGATCGATCCCACCGCCGTAAGGGACGTGTCCGTGGGCGTCTTTCGCATGACGAAGGGGTATTTTCAGCGCATGAGGCGCCAGCGTCAGGATACGCCGCTGTTATACGGCGAATATGTGCAGGAAGGCACAACCGTAACCTATCCCGCCGGACAGCGGGAGGAGATGACCTCCTTCATGCGGCAACGCCTGGGCCAACACTTTAAAGAGGATCAGATTGGCGTATGGACGTAGCACTGGTCACAGGCGCTTCTTCCGGAATCGGGCTGGCCGTCGCCAGGCGCCTGGTCGAAATGGGGTATGGCGTCTACGGTTATGCCCGGGACCACGGTAAGGCCTCTTTCCGCCACGAACGGTACCGCCCGGTCGACTGCGACGTCATGGATACCCGGGTCCTGCTGGAACGAACCGAGGCGCTGCTCAGGGAGACCGGGGGCCTGAAGATCCTCGTCAACAACGCCGGCGTCGGTTTCTTCGGACCTCACGCCACCATGGCGCCCGACCGGATCGAACGCATGGTGCGGACCAACCTGGCCGCGCCCATGATCCTGACCCGGGCTACCTTGAAGCACCTGGAGCATTCCCGGGGATTTGTCATCAACATCGCGTCTACCGCGGCGTTGAACCCCGGCCCCTTCGGCGCCGCCTACGGCGCGACAAAGGCCGGCCTCCACCAGTTCGGAGAGGCGCTCTTCAGTGAGGTGCGGAAGAGCGGCATACGCGTGGTGACCCTGTTTCCCGACATGACCCGGACGTCGTTTTACGACCATGCGGACTTTGAGCCCGGCGAGGCGCCTGATGCCCACATTACGCCGGAATGCGTGGCCGACGCCGTCGCGCAGGCCGTGGGCCAGCGGGAAGGGACGGTGATCACGCAGATCGCTATCAGGCCGCAGCGCACGCAGGTCGTCCGCAAGGGTCCGTCGCAGAAAAAGAAGGATTGACGGTCCGCGCGGCTCTTGTGGTGAAGCGCGGAACCGGATGAATGATATGCCGCACCGCGGTATAGTGCGGTTTGGTGCGATAGTATAGTACAATTGTACAAGTGATTAGTCCGACTGCTTACGTCCGACTGCTTACTCCTGAAAGGAACATCGATGCCCTACATCTCCTCTCTCCACGTCTATCCCATCAAGTCCTGTGCCGGCCACGAACTGACGCGGGCGCGGCTCGACGCCCGGGGAATCCAGGGCGACCGGTCGTGGATCGTCGTCGGCGACGGGGACGCCATGCTCACCCAGCGCGACAAGCCCGCCCTGGCCCTTGTACGACCCTCGCTTGAAGCGGGAGAACTGGCCCTCTCGGCGCCGGGCATGGAGGACCTGTCGGTGCCACGCATGGAGGAAGGTGACCTTCGAACCGTCGACGTATGGGGAGACCCCTGCGACGGGATCGACCAGGGCAATGACGCCGCGGACTGGTTCAGTACCTATCTGGATACTTCCTGTCGCCTACTGCATTTCAAACCGGACTTCGTGCGGCCCGTCGACCCGGACTACGCGGCCCGGCCCGGCGACCAGGTGGGCTTTGCGGACGGCTTCCCCCTGCTGATGATCTCGGAAGCCTCCCTGGCGGACCTGAACGCGCGGCTGGAGGAACCCGTCCGCATGAACCGCTTCAGGCCCAATGTGGTCGTGGCCGACTGTCCGCCCTACGCGGAAGACACCTGGAAGCGCGTTCGAGCGGGGGACATTGAACTCGACCTGGTAAAACCCTGCGGCCGGTGCGCCACGGTCCTGGTCGAGCAGGAGAGCGGAACGCCGGGCAAGGAACCGCTTAGCACGCTGGCGACCTACCGCAGGTTCGGCCGCCCGTCGCCATCCTTCGGCCATAATGCCGTGCACCGGTCCCCCGGCGTGCTGGAAGCGGGCGCACCCATTCAAATCCTCGACATGCGGGGCGCCGCTTGACAACATCAGATGCAGCGTCCGGTCACGCCCGGCCGTGTCAGGCTTTGACCGTCTGTGTCCGGCCGTGTCAGGCCTTACCAGTCCGCGCCCGGCCGTTCGCTGCAAACAAAGCGCCTTGCGTGCGAGTAATACTGCCAGGGCCATCCAGAAGGAGGACCGATTGAGTCAGCGCGTGATCTCCATGCCTGCCGGACGGTGCGAACTGGGTTTCGCACGGATCGACATAACCCCGCCCGCGGGCATTTACCACCGCAGCTGGGGCGCCGCGAAGCATGACGCGTCGACGGGGGTGCACCGGGAACTGACCGCATCCGCGCTCGTGTTCACAGACCCGGAGACGAATACCAAACACGCCCTCGTCTCCCTCGAACTGGGCTGGCTGCAGGCAGGCGACCTGCAGCGCCTTTCAGATACCATCTCGAACGGAACCGGTCTGTCTGCCGAGTGCGTCGTGATCACCTTCTCACATACGCACGCTGCCGGCAACTACGATCCCGATCGCCTGCAATTCGAGGGCGGCCCGTTGATCCCTGGATACCTGGACGATCTCGGCACCCGGCTCGCCGGCCTCGTGGAAACGGCCCGTACCGCCGTGCAGCCGGTCGACCTGGCCTTCGGTTACGGCCGGTGCGACCTGGCTTGCAACCGCGATTACTGGGACGAAGAAAACCGGTTGTACGCCTGCGGGACCAACCCGGACCGGTCCGCCGACGATACGGTCGTGGTCACGCGCGCGAGCGACCGGGAAGGCCGGCTCGTCTTCACCCTCGTCAACTACAGTTGCCATCCGACGACCCTGGCCTGGGACAACACGCTGATCAGTCCCGACTACCCCGGGGCCATGCGGGAGGTCGTGGAGAAGGCAACCGGCGCCCCGTGTGTGTTCCTGCTGGGCGCGAGCGGCGATCTCGGCCCCCGGTACGGGTTCGTGGGCGAAACGGCGGCGGCGGACCGGAACGGCCGGCAACTGGGCTTCGCCGCGCTATCGGCCCTGGAGGCCTTGCTGCCCGATGGGACCGAGATGTGTTACGACGGACCCGTGATCTCGGGCGCCACCATCGGGGTATGGCGCCACAGCCCCATGGATGCGAAGCGCGGGCGCCGGCTGGGTGCGTTCGACTCCGCGGTGATGACCCTGGACCTGCCCCTGCTGGAACTGCCCACCCAGACGGAACTGGACCGGCAACTCGACGAATGGCAGGCTCGGGAGGAAACGGCCAGGCGGGAAGGACAGGATCGGAAAGCCGCCGAATGCCGGGCCCGGATCGAGCGCGTCAAACGGGCCATGCGGCGCGTCGAGACGCTTCCACCGGACAGAAAGGCCGCCCCCTACGGCGTCACGCTCTGGCGCATTGGCGAAAGCGTCCTCGTGCTGGTCAGCGGCGAGCCTTACAATGTGCTTCAGCGCGAGCTGCGGGCACGCTTCCCCGCTACCGCGATCGTCGTGGTCGTCCTGTGCAACCGCGGGACGGGAGGCTACCTGCTGCCCCGGGATGATTACGGCAAAGGGCTCTACCAGGAAGAAGCCGCGGCGATAGGTCCGGGGGGACTCGAAGCGGCGGCCGAAGCCATAACGCGACAACTGGCGGCCTGGGGGATGAAATAGTTGAACCCGGGACCTGGTCAGGAGAACCAATATACAATATCTGAGCAGGTTGTTGAAACCAAGAGTCTGAGCAGAACGTCGAACACGGAATAGAGTACAGATCAGATTGGAGCAGCCAATGTCAACTGGCAACATACGCATCGGACTCATCGGGCTTGGCACGGTTTGCGAATACGTGCACTTCCCCGGATTCTCCCGCATTCCCGGCGTTGAAATCGCCGGTCTCTGCGAGGTGGACGAGGGGCTGCTGGCCCGCAGGCAGGCGCAGTGGGGCGTCGCGGCGGGTTACACGGACGTGGACCGGTTCCTCGCCGCAGTCGAACCGGACGCGGTGGCCGTGGCCGTGCCGAACGTGTACCACCACGGGATCGTGATGCGCGTCGTCCGGACCGGTTGCCACGTGCTGTGTGAGAAGCCCATCGGCATGACCGTTGCGGAGACGGTCGAGATGTACGAGTCCGCGCGGGATGCCGGCGTTCGGCACATGACCGCCTTTACCTACCGCTTCGTGCCGGGCATGCGCTACCTGAAGCACCTGGTCGATGAAGGACGGCTCGGCGAGATACGCCACGCGCGCTTCCAGCGCCTTCAGGACTGGGGAGAGCGTTCCGTGGGATGGCGCCAGTACCGGCGCATGGCGGCCACCGGGGAACTCGGGGACATGGGCATTCACCGCATCGACTTCGCCGAAGACTTGCTCGGCCCGATCAAAGCGGTATGCGGATCGCTTAGACAGGTCGTACCCCGGGACCGCACCGGGGATGGCCGGCCCTGCGAACCGCAGGACGTGGAGGACTGGGTCGCGTGGATCGCCGAGTTCGAATCGGGCACCACCGGCGTGTTTGAAATGGGCAAGCTGACCAAGGGCCGCGGACCCGCCGGCGACCACGACATCTGCGAGTTGAACGGGAGCGATGGTTCCGCCGCCTACCAGCTTCACACCCCGCATGCGATACTGACGGGCGGGCGGCAGCAGAAATACCGGCGGCGCGCCGTGCCGAAGCGCTTCCTGGCCCTGCCCGGCTCGCCCCGCGACCCGAAGGAGGGCGACCCCGCCCAGACCTTTCGCTTCGACCAGGCCTGGGAGTTCGTCAGTGCCATCCGGGCGGGACGGGACTGCGTGCCCTCATTCTACCACGGCATGCGCGCCCAGGTCGTGGCGGAGGCCATCCTAGAAGCGGCCGCGTCCCGTCGGTGGGTGGACGTGCCGGAGCGAGCGGAATAGGGACGTATTGCATGTTTGACCAGCGTATCTTTGTGTACTACCAAACTTTCACGTTGCCGTCATGGTTTTGTCATACTGCGCGCTTATCTTGCGACTGTTCGAAAGACTGGACGTATTGTCCCGGCATAAATGGGTACCGCGCTTCCAGATATCGCATGGAGTCCGCAACCGATCGCAGATTGATTGTCCCGATGGCATAGATAAGGGGGTTAAATCGTGAAAGTCTCATGTTACCTGCTCATGGCGTTGCTGCTGGCCCTTCCGGTCCAGCGTATCCAGGCGGGTGTCGGCCAGGCCGGCGGCCTGTTCCTGCAGATCGCTCCCGACGCCCGGTCCACGGCCATGGGCGAGACGGGCGCCGCCCACGCGCGGGGCGCCCTGGTGCCGGCGTGGAATCCCGGCGGCCTGGGATTTCTCGAAAGCCGCGGTGCGTCGGCGACCTACTTCAAGTGGCTGCCCTACCTGGCGGACGACCTCTACTACCTGCATTTCTCCTATGTACAACCCGTGGATGGTATCGGAACTTTCGGTGTCAGCGTGCCGTATCTTTCGCTGGGCGAACAACACAGGGTGAGCGCGGCCGGGGACAGCCAGGGCACGTTCAACAGCTCCGACATGGCCGTCTCGCTTTCCTACGGCGCCCGGATGAATGATCGGCTGGGGGTCGGCGCAAACCTGAAGTTCGTCCGAAGCGCCCTGTCGGACGAGGATGACGGTGTGGGGACGAGCTTCGCCCTGGACTTCGGCTTCACCGCCAATGTCACGCCCCGCTTTACACTGGCCGGCGCGCTTCAGAACCTGGGAACGGAGATCAAGTACGTGAATCCGGACCAGGGAGATCCCCTGTCCCGGAACCTCAAGGTAGGCGCCGCGCTCAAGGCGCTGGAAATCGAGTCGAACAGCCTGCTGCTGGCCGTTGACCTGAACCGCATGCTGCTGGAAGACAGCGGGAACGTGCTGAACGTCGGGGCCGAATTCTGGTACAGGGATCTCATCGCGCTGCGCACCGGGTACGTGCACGACGCGGAAGGCGACGTGAAAACGCCCACCTTCGGCGGCGGCCTGCAGTGGAAGATGTACCGCATCGATTTCAGCTACACTTCCGGCTCGACACTCCAGGACATCACCAAGTTCACCATTTCAGCCAGATTCTGAGCAGGCCTGACGGGGCCCACAGGCAACCTGCGGGCGCGAGGATCCGCCGGATCTTACTTTTACTTATACAGTCGGCAGACAGAGTGAAGCGCCTGCCAGGCAGACGTATCACCGGAGAGGGGCCGGTGCTTCGACGAGCCTGATCTGGAAGAGCCGGGGCCACCACTTCCCGGTGACGAAGAGCCGGTCCCCCGCGGCATCGTA
>JAJECR010000022.1 GCA_022821935.1 Candidatus Latescibacterota bacterium | reverse complement strand
CCCTGCATCGTGCTGCTGACGCCCGGCGTCTACAATTCCGCCTTCTACGAGCACATATTTCTGGCCAACGAGATCGGCGCGGAGCTGGTGGAGGGCCGCGACCTGTTGGTCAATGACGGTTATGTCTACATGCGAACGACGGCGGGCCTGAAGCGGGTCGACGTGATCTACCGGCGCGTGGACGACGATTTTCTCGATCCCCTGGTCTTCCGTCCCGACTCTCTGCTCGGCGTCCCCGGGTTGATCCATGCCTTCAAGCAGGGCAACGTGGCCCTGGTGAACGCTCCCGGCACCGGCGTCGCCGATGACAAGAGCGTCTACGCTTTTGTCCCGGACATGGTCCGCTACTACTTGGGAGAAGAGCCGCTTCTGAAAAACGTGAAGACTTGGCTTTGCCGTCGACCCGAGGAGCTCGAATACACCCTCGACAACCTGCAGGACCTCGTCGTGAAGCGGGTGGGAGAGTCCGGAGGATACGGGATGCTGGTCGGACCGCACTCGACTCCGGAAGAACGCGACGACTACGCCAGGCAGGTGCGGGCCAACCCGGCCGACTTCATATCGCAACCTGTCCTGTCGCTCTCACGAGCGCCGTGTGTGATCGACGGACGGGCCGAACCGCGCCATGTCGATCTGCGCCCGTTCGTTCTGAACGGACGCCGGATCCGAATCGTCCCCGGAGCGTTCTGCCGCGTGGCGTTGCGCCGGGGCAGTCTGGTGGTGAACTCGAGCCAGGGTGGAGGCGGCAAAGACCTGTGGGTGTTGGGAGACTGAGTTGATGGGGGGGCGAGATCCACGCGGCGCCCGACGACGGATTCCTGGTGGAATGACTCGACTGCAATTGGGGAGGGAGCGATGAGAGAGGGAACGAAGATGCCGCTGCACAAGCGGCTGGTGCGGGGTGCGGCAGGAAAACTGCTGCTGGTGGCGATCTGCGTGCTGTTCGGGACGACGGCGGCGCAGGCGGCGGTGGACGACGAGGTGCTGTACGTGTTCAACACCTTCTCGTTCATGATCTGGGGCGCCATGGTGATGTGGATGTGCGCCGGGTTCACCATGCTGGAGTCCGGTTCGGTGCGGACCAAGAACGCCTCCATGATCTGCATGAAGAACATCGGCCTGTACTCGATCGCGGGGTTGGCCTACTACGTGATCGGCTACAACCTGATGTACACGGACGTGGGGAGCGTGATCGGGTCGTTCAAGCTGCTTTACGGGCCGTCGGCGCAGGACCTGGCGCTGGTGGCGGGCGAGGACGGAGCCGCGGCCGCGGTGACGGGCGCCGACAGCAAGTACTCGACCATGTCGGACTGGTTTTTCCAGATGGTGTTCGTGGCGACGGCGGCGTCGATCGTTTCGGGGGCGCTGGCCGAGCGGGTGAAGATGTGGTCGTTTTTCGTGTTCGTGGCGGTCCTGACGGCGGTGATCTACCCGGTGGTGGGCGCCTGGACCTGGGGCGGCGGCTGGCTGGGGGAGATGGGCTTCCAGGACTTTGCGGGATCGACGATCGTGCACAGCACGGGCGGCTGGGCCGCGTTGGCGGGGATCCTGATCGTGGGGCCGCGGCTGGGCAAGTTCCGCAAGGACGGGACGGCGAAGCCGACGCCACCGTCGAACGTGATCGTGGTGACGCTGGGGGTGTTCATCCTCTGGTTCGGGTGGTTCGGATTCAATGGCGGGTCGCAGTTGGCGCTGGGGAGCGCGGCGGACGTGCTGGCGATGAGCCACGTGCTGGTGAACACGAACCTGGCGGCGGCGGCCGGGGTGGTGACGGCGCTGATCGTGTCGCGGCCGATCCTGGGGCGCAATGACCTGTTCGCGACGTTGAACGGGGCGATCGCGGGCCTGGTGGCGATCACGGCGGGACCGGACATCGTGTCGCATCACTGGTCGATCATCATCGGGGCGATCGGGGCGCTTCTGTGCACGGCGGGGATCAAGTTCCTGGAGAAGGTCCGGATCGACGACGTGGTGGGCGCGGTGCCGGCGCACCTGTTTGCGGGGATCTGGGGCACGATCGCGGTCTGCATCGCGGCGGGCGGCAACCTCGGGGTGCAGTTGCTGGGCATCGTGGCGGTGGGAGCGTTCGTGTTCTCGACGTCCCTGATCCTGTGGAAGGTGCTGGCGATGACGATGAGCGTGCGGGTGTCGGCCCAAGTGGAACGGCTGGGACAGGACGTGGGAGAGTTGGGCATGGAAGCCTACCCCGAGTTCGTCCTCATGCCGGAAGAACTGGACGACGAATAATAGCCCGCGTATCGCATCGCACCCGGCGATCAATACCGGGCCGAAAATTAAAGGGCGCAAAGGTCCTGATTACCGGAGCGTCGTCCGGTATCGGGGAAGCCACCGCCTACGCGTTCGCCACAGAATCCTGTGAGCTCTTCCTGGTGGCTCGCCGGAGCGAGCGGTTGGAGCAGGTGGCCCACGAGTGCCTCCGCAGGGGTGCACGAAGGGCCCTATGGGCCTCCCACGATCTGAGCCGGCCGGGCCCAGGGACGGAGATCGCTCACGAGTGCCGCCAGCGTCTGCAGGGATTGGACGTGGTCGTGGCCAACGCCGGCTACGGCATTGTGGGTCCGGTCGTCGAGGTTCCCCCTGAAGAGGTGGCCCGCATCTGGCAGGTCAACTTCCAGTCCGGTTACGAGACCATCCATGCCGCCCTTCCCGGGCTGATCCGGCAAAGAAGCGGACACGTCGTCCTGGTGAGCAGTGTCGTGGGCAGAAAGGCCATGCCCTATTTTTCGGCATACTGCGTCACCAAGTTCGCGCAAGCGGCCCTGGCCGAGTCACTTTGGGGTGAGCTGAGAGGGAGCGGTGTCGGGGTCAGCCTCATCTGTCCCGGCCTGACGGAGACAGAGTTCCACAAGGTGGCTCAACTCACCGCAAGCGCCACGCCCGCCCTGACGCTATTCCACCCCGCCACTTCGAAATCCGTGGCTCGAACCATTGTGGAGTCGGTTCGCCGGCGGCGCCGGGAAGTCCATCTGACCGGGCTGGGCCGGCTGATGGTCGGCTTGAACCGCCTGTCGCCGGCCCTGACGGCTCGACTGATCACGCCGCTCGCCCTCCAGGCACTCAAGAAGTCTCACTGAACCGCATCCCGCATTTCTACATTCCCGGGCCAGGGACAGGCTGGCCATTCTCCGACCCCGGCCACAGGCCGCACCCCACGATTTGCCAATAGGCCAAGCCCATGGGTACTCTCTTGAATCAGCCAAGATGTCCAGTCCGGCATGGGTTACCGGACGGCCCGGCGAGGGCTCGATCCACCACGGGGTGCATTGATGAGGCCGAAAGATTTTTCAGTCGTTGGCGGGACCGGTTCTCGACGCATCGAGACCTCTTCCCGGGAGGTTTCGGGTCAGAACCGGCGTGAATTTCTCCGGGCCGGAGGAGTCTCCCTGTTCGCGGTCGCCTCTCGAGAGTCATCCGTCGAGGCTGTTGCGCCCGCGGCGCGGTCCCCGTACCGGGCCGCCATCGTGGGATGCGGCCGGAAGGGGACCGGTTACGCCAGGGGCTATGTGCTCCACCCGCGGACCGAGGTGGTGGCCGCCGCCGATATCGATCCGAAGAACCTGGAACTGTTCACCAGAAGGTTCGGCGTCCCGGGATACCAGGACTACCGGGAGATGCTGGCCCGGGAGAAGGTGGACATCGTCTCCCCGATCCTGCCGGTGAAAGCCAATCCCGGCGTGGTTCTGGGATGCGCCGAGTTCCCGGTCAAGGCGATTTACTGCGAGAAACCCATATCCGCGAGTCTCCGGCAGGCGGACGAGATGGTCGAAGCCTGCAAGAGAAAGGGAATCGTCTTCGCCGGCGGCGACATGTACCGCAACTTTCCCCAGTTCTGGCAGGCTCGAGACGCCCTGGAATCCGGGGAGCTGGGAGAAATCCGCGGCCTGAACCTCTACCAGTCCACCAACGAGATCTCCGGGGGCGGG
>JAJECR010000132.1 GCA_022821935.1 Candidatus Latescibacterota bacterium | reverse complement strand
GTATCCGTCGGCCGGCAATCCGGGACGCCCTAGACTGTTCCGGGTACCGGAGGATGAAGCGATCGTGGTCAACTACGGGGTGCCCAACGACGGCGCGGAAGTCGTGGCGCGGCGGTTCGCGTCCTCCGGCCAGCCTGGACTGCCTGGGCAACCCGGGTTGCCCGTCCCCCTCGGCATCAACCTGGTCGAAACGAACACCGGCAATCCGGCGGACGCAGGCGAGGTGGTGGACGAGTTGGTCACGGCAGTACGCCCCTTCATCGGCCTCGCCGACTACGTGACACTCAATCTGAACTGTCCAAATACCACGTCGGGACGAAGTCCTTTCGACGATCCGGACACCCTGAGCTCGTTGCTCGCCGGATACGCGCAGTACGACGCCATGCCGCCCACGTTCCTGAAGGTGGTGCCTACGACCGACCCCGGCGTCATTGAAGGGACGCTCGCGGCCATGGATCCCTTTTCCTTCGTGAAAGGGATCGTTTTCGGCCTGCCGACGGGAAAGCCCTATGATAACCTGAAGACCCCGCGCCGCCTGCTCGACGCGATGCCCGGGACCCTTTGCGGCCGGCCTGTCCGGGCGTTGATCGACGCGTCCATTCAGGCTTGGTATCCGCGTATGGATCGCGGACGCCACGTGATCGTGGGTACGGGCGGTATATTTACCGCCGAAGACGTCTACAGGAAGATCCGCCTGGGTGCTACTATTGTACAATTGTACACATCGTTGATCTATCACGGTCCCGGCCTGGTGAAGCGCATCAACCGGGGCCTGTGCCGCCTGATGAGCCGGGATGGACTGAGCCGGATTTCCGATGCCGTGGGCGTGGACAATCCGCATCCACATGGGCGAAGAACGCAAAATACGCGCAGAGCCGTCGATGCCTGACGTAATATCGTCGCTGGATTCGGTCACGCCCGAACTGCTGACCTCCATACTCCGCCGAAACCACCTGCTGGGGCAGGGACGGAACCTGGACGTGAAGATCCATCCCAATCCGGCGTTCAATTCAATCGCTGCGCACCTGGAGCCCGTGTATTCCTCGGATGCGCCGGCAGGTGTTCCGGAGCGCCTGTTCATCAAGATCAAGCAGAAGCACTGGGGAAGGGATGAAGTCGCGTTCCATCGCCTGGTAACCGGGCAGACGCTGCCGCTGCCCATGTTGATTCCGCTCATCGACGGCGCGTATGACGAGGACACGGGAATTTCGCATTGCCTGATGCACGACGTTTCCGGAACGCACCACGCCCCTGTCTCCCGCGAGCGCATACTGGCTGGAGACGGCGTGCCCGAGGAAGGGGAACTGGCCGGCTGCCTGGAAGCCCTGTCCGGCCTGCACGCTTACTGGTGGGAGCATCCGGTACTGGGGGACGGCCCTGTCAGGATTCCGCTACCGTTCAGGGACGAGGATCGGTACATGGCGGAGGTACGGGAGCAGGCCGGGGAATGGAGGTGTTTCAGAAAAACGGCGGGGATCGAGCTGCCCCGCGAATTGCTGGAGCTGTACGAAAGCCGAATCGAAGCTTTGCCCGCGCTATGGGGGCGGTTTTTCCAGCCCAGGTTCGACGGCCTCCGTCAACTTACGGCGTGTCACTCGGATTGTTACTTCACCCAGTTTCTCTGCCCCGACGACCCGTCGGTCCACGGCACCTACCTGACGGACATGGAAGAAGTGTGCGTCTGCCCGGGCGCGGAAGACGCTGGTATACCTGATCGCGACGTTCTGGACGCGCGGACAGCGGCAGGAGGCCGGCCGTGAAACCCGGTGCCTGACGCAATACTACGAGTCGCTGGTGAAACGCGGCGTGAAAAACTATTCGTGGGACGATCTCTGTAGGGACTACCGTCTGCTACTGATCTGGAGGGTCCATTTACCCGTCTGGGACCAGGTAAACGGGAGTACGCGGGACTACTGGCGGCCCAAGATGCAGTGCCTGGCCGACGCCTACCGCGACTGGGACTGCGCGGCGCTACTGTAACAGGCGGCAGAGCCGCGACAGCAACCTGCACTGCAGCGACTCGTAAGTACGCTACAGGCGACCGGACTGCGCGGCGCTTCTGTGAGGGGCGATTCGCCCTGTCCGCCTGGTCCACCCTGTCCGCCCGATCCGCCCGCTGTCTTCAATCGTCCTAGAACGTGCCTTCCACGCTCAGCGTCGTGCCGCCGGAGTCCGCTTTGCGCACGGTGGATGACTGGACCCGCTCCTGCAGTTTCTCGTAGTAGAGCGTTTCGTCCACCGGGATATCGACCCAATCGTCCTGCCAGGCGGACAGCAGCATGGCGTTAGCGAGTTCTACGCCCCGGATACCCTCGATTCCCGGCGCGATCAGGGGGGTTCCTTCGAGGATCGCGCGTATCCAGTCCCGGGTAATGCCCCGATGCTCTTCGCCGCCCGCCTGGAACGGGATCTCGCATTTCCAGGTCTCCGGACTGCCGAATCCGCCCTTCCATTCGCGGTTGAAGACATTCGCCGGCGTCCGATTGCGCCAGAAGGTGATCCTTCCTTCCTCCATGACCACCTTGCCGTTGTCGCCCGTGATCTCCATGCGGTTGGTCCCGGGCGATTCGCCCGTGGTCGTAATGAATACGCCCGTTGCGCCGTTTTCGTACTCGGCGTAGGCCGTCACGTCGTCCTCCACCTCGATGTCGTGGTACTTGCCGAAGCCGCAAAACGCGCGAATGCGCACCGGCATGCCGCAGATCCACTGCCAGAGATCGAGGTTGTGGGGACACTGGTTGGCGAGCACGCCGCCGCCTTCGCCCGCCCACGTGGCGCGCCAGCCGCCGGAGTCGTAATAGCTCTGCGCGCGGAACCAGTTCGTGATGATGTAATTCGTCCGGCGCAGTTCGCCCAATTCGCCGGACTCCACGAGTTCCTTGAGCTTACGGTGTTCGCCCAGGGTCCGCTGGTTGAACATCAGGCCGAAGACGAGACCGCTTTCTTCGGCCGCCTCGTTCATTTCGCGCACCTGGCGCGTGTACACGCCGGCCGGTTTCTCGCAAAGGACGTGGAGACTGCGGGCGAAGGCCTTCACCGCCAGCGGCGGATGGTCGTAATGGGGCGTCGCGATGATCACGGCGTCGATCGCGTCGGACTGCAGCAGTTCGTCCGCGCTCTCGTAGACCTCGACGTCCTCCCCGGCCCGGGATTTCGCGCGGGCAAGCTGATCCGGATCGACATCGCAGACAGCCTTCAGCACCGCTCCGGGCATCTCGTTCCCGGCGAGGTATTCGATGTGGAAGCTGCCCATGTTACCGAGACCGATGACACCGATGCGTACGACGTCCATAGAACGCTCCTTGTCCGCGCCGCGTGACCTGCGCCGCGCTCGCCCGTGACCTGTGGCGCACTCGCCCGTGGCCTGTGGCGCACTCGCCCGTGGCCTTCGCCGCGTGATCTGCGCCGCTCGCCCGCCCAGCGGCTCGCCCGTCACGGAATTCGTTTACCCGACGCGGGCGGCCAGCTTACCGTTCTTCATCACGCAGGGGAAATGTTCACCCGCCTGGTTCATGGGCGCCCCGTCCGGCAGGTCCACGAAGGCTTTCATGACGTGCTGACCGGAGGCGACAAAGCGGGATGCTCCAGTCATGTAGTGCATGGCGATGGCGCGCCTAGGCTGCTGAGACCGGTTGAAAGGCGAGCCGTGCCAGGTCAGCGAATGGTGGAACGACACCTCCCCGGCCATGACGGGCCAGGGCCGGGGTTCCACGGTGGTTGTATCCGCGCCGGCGGGCGGCGCGAAGCCCTCGATCTGCCCGAAGTCCTCGGCCTGATTCAAATGGCTCTGCGTCCGCAGGAATTCGATCTGGTTGCCCCACCGGTGGCTGCCCGGCGTCATCCACATGCACCCGTTTTTCACCGTCGCGTCGTCGAGGGCCACCCAGGCGGATACCGGGGTCATGGGGCGGATGATGGGCCACAGCGGCGCGTCCTGGTGCCAGCTCGTGACGCCGCCATAGCCCGGCGGCTTGTACTGGATCTGGTCGTGCC
>JAJECR010000100.1 GCA_022821935.1 Candidatus Latescibacterota bacterium | reverse complement strand
GATTTCTTCACCAACAAGCGTTGCATCTGCTTCTCGCCCCATCCGGACGACGACGTCATCTCCATGGGCGGCACGCTCTACCGGTTGTCCGGCGCCGGGAACGACATCACCATCGCCTACATGACCAGCGGCAATATCGCCGTCTTCGACGAGGACGTGAAACGGCTCATCGATTTCATCGGCCTGACCTTCCGGGACCTGGGATGTGCCCACCAGAAGTTCGACGGCATCGTGGATGCCGTGAGGTCCTTCATCGAGACGAAACAGCCCGGACGGGTCGACATCCCCGAAGTCCAGATCATCAAGACCAACATCCGCAGGTCCGAGGCCATCGCGGCGGCGTCGACAGTGAACATCCCCCCGGAGAAGACGCGATTCCTGGACCTGCCCTTCTACAAGACCGGGCAGGTGAAGAAAAACCCCGTCTGCGAAGAAGACGTCAGCATCGTCCTGAACCTGCTGAACGAAATCCGCCCCGAGGTCGTCTTCGTGGCCGGAGACCTGTCCGACCCCCACGGCACCCACCGCGTGTGCAAGGAAGTCATCGACCAGGCCCTCGCCGTCTACGACAGGACGGAGCCGGACGTGTGGCTCTACCGGGGCGCGTGGCAGGAGTGGGAAGTGGACGAGGCGGATGTCTTCATCCCCCTTTCATACGAGGATCTCCAGCGCAAGATCCAGGCCATCTTCCGCCACGAGTCCCAGAAGGACACCGCCATGTTCCCCGGCGCGCACGACGACCGGGAGTTCTGGGAGCGCGTCCAGGACCGCAATACCCTCACAGCCCGGCGCCTGGATAAACTGGGATTCCCCCAGTACTACGCCATGGAAGCCTTTGTCCTGGAACGTGGCGGCTCGTAAAACCTGCGGGCCCAGTGGCTCTTAAAACGGTGGCGAGCCTGGGCGGCTCTTAAATCCGCTGCAGCCCCGGTGGCTCGTAAACCCTTTGAAGGTCGTGAAGGCGCGCCGGTCGCAAAGCCGGACCGACCGTGAAGGCGCGCCGGCCATGTTGGCCGTGAAATCCCGCGGTCGCGCTTCACGAAAAGCTGTTGCCCTTCTGATTGCCATCCCATTATATTGCCCTGCTTGCGAAACGGCGGCGCGACGGGGTCCGAACCGATCCGGATCTCGGCCCGCAGTCGTGACGGCTTTGCTTGATTAACGGGAATTCCGGACCATCGGAGGAACATGTGCGCATAGCGGTATTCGGGACTGGCGGTGTGGGCGGCTACTACGGAGGACGACTCGCGGAAGCGGGAGCGGATGTCGTGTTTATCGCGCGGGGTCCGCACCTCGAGGCGTTGCGCGAAGGCGGGCTTCGGGTGGAAAGCACGAAAGGCGATTTCACGCTGCCCTCGATCCAGGTTACGGGCGACCCAGGGGAAGCCGGCGACGTGGACGTCGTCATGCTCTGCGTCAAGTGCTGGCAGGTGCCCGACGCCGTCGAAGGCGTCCGGCAGCTCATCGGACCGGATACCTTCGTGCTGCCCATGGAGAACGGGGTCGAGACGCCGGAGCAGCTGGCGAAGGAGTTCGGCTGGCGCCACGTGGTTGGCGGCGTGTGCGGGATCGTCTCCTTCATCGCCGAACCCGGCCTCATCCGGCACATTGCCTACGAGCCTTTTGTCAATTTCGGCGAATGGGACAACCGTCCCAGCGAACGGGTAGACCGGTTGCGCCAGGCGTTCGAACGTACCAGGGGCCTCATCGTCGATACGCCGGCCGACATCCAGGCCGCCATGTGGCGCAAGTATATACTCATCGCCTCGTGGAGCGGCGTCGGCGCCGTCACCCGCGCGCCGATCGGCGTGGTCCGCAGCCAGCCCGGCACGCGCGGCCTCCTCGAGGGGGCCATGGAGGAGATCCACCAGGTGGCCACCGCCCAGGGCGTGAATTTGCCGGATGATATCGTAGCCCGGACCCTCGCCATCCTGGACAGCGTCGAGTACGGCGGCACCGCCTCCATGCAGCGGGACGTCATGGAAGGCCGGTATTCCGAACTCGAAGCCCAGACAGGCGCTTTGGTCCGCATGGGCGAGGAAGCGGGCGTGCCCACGCCGGTCAACAAACTGATCTATCACGCGCTGCGGCCGATGGAGCTTCGCACCCGGGGGCAGGTGTCCTTCGAGGCGCCCTGAGATGCAGAAGACGACCGGACCGGCAGGCCAGCGCCGGAGTATCCTGCATGAAACCCTTTCATGAACGCATCGCCGAAGACCGGCCGGTCCTCTACGACGGCGGTTTCGGCACCGAACTCTTCGTCCGCGGCATCGAACTGGCCAACAGCGCCCTGGCCAACGAACTGTACCCCGGCGTTGTCACGGATATCCATTTCGATTATATTGAAGCAGGCGCCGAGGCGATCGGCACCAACTCGTTCGTGGCGTCGTATCCCCATCTCGAGATGGCGGGGAAGGACGCCTCCGAGTCCGATGGACTTGTCCAGCTGTCCGTGGAACACGCCCGGGCCGCCATCGAACGCAGCGGCAGAGACGTGTACCTCGCCGGCTCCATCGGTCCCCTGCCGGGGGCTATCGAGGCCGACAGCGGCGATACGGATTTCGGCATCGCGAACAGCATCGCCCGGGACGCCCACGCGCGCGTGGGAACGGCGCTGGCGGAAGCCGGCGTGGATTTCTTCTGCGTCGAGACCATGTTCTCCGCCAACGAGGCGGCGCTGGCCGTGAACGAACTGGCGCAGTTCGGTCTGCCGATCGCGGTGAACCTGACGTACAAGTACACGAAGGACCGCGTCACGGGCGAGGTCATCTACAAGACGGACTGGGGTCATTCGGTGGTGGACCTGCTGGAGATCCTGGCGAGCGGCGCGCTGTCCGAAGGACGCGACCTGCTCGGGCACGTGCAGATCCTCGGCCTGAATTGCGGGGCGGAATCCCGGCGGGACGAGCACACGGGAATGTTCTACGCCATACACGGCATCGGTCAGTTGAAGCACGCCATGGCATCCAGGGCGGAGCCGCCGAAGCGCATGATGGCCTACCCGAACGCGGGAAGGGCCCGCCTGGATGAGCAGCATCGGACCTACTATGCCAACTCGCCGGAGGAGATGGCCGCCCTTGTGCCGGACCTCCTGGATGCCGGCGCCTACTTCATCGGCGGATGCTGCGGTATGGGCGTCGCCCACATCCGGGCCTTCCGCGAGGCGATGGACAGCGCGGCGTGAGGTCGGGTGCGAAAGGCACAGGACAGGCCGGAATGACGATGTACCAGGTGCTCTACTGGCGTGACATTCCCGCGCAGGTGCGGGTCTTCGGCGGCCGGCGCCCCCTTTCCCGCCAGATGCCCGACTGGTTTCAGCAGGAGATCGACCGTGTGGCCATGCGGGACGGACTGACCGGTACCGACGCCTATCTGGACGAGTGGCAATGGTCCGAGAAGCGGGCCTGGGCCGGCGAGGAATCTGAAGCCGGGGATGTGGCGGAAGCGCTGCTGAATCAGCTCGAAGACGAATACAAACAGGGGAAGCCCCAACCGTAACGATACGCGATGGACGGAACGCAACCGACAGGAATCGTTCAACTAAATGGGTCAGACGACAGACATAGGAAGGCGCATCGAACTGGTGCCGCTCGATCCCCACTTCGGGGACGTCTCCCTCGGCCTGTACCGGCAGCAGGATGGCGGGTGCCCTGTCTACCGGGTTCACACTTACAGCTGCCGCCACGGCGCAGATGATCGGATCGACTTCGTGGTGAAAGCGATGGAAGTCCTGGGTGGGATGGAGCGGAACCCCGATGGCCGACTGCGGTTCCCCTGCGGGTGGGACCACAACCTGGCGGTAAAGCGCGTTTTCCTCGAAGCTTGCAAGCTGGATCCTTCCGACCCGGTCGAGCCTCGTCCCCTGGAAATCCTCGACAAGAAATCGGGCCTGCAGATCAAGGTGCTGAGCGAGGGCGACGGCGTCTACCGGGTCACGGCCCACGGGGAGGGCAAGGACCCTGAACGGCGTATCTCCTTCATCGCGGGCGGACTGATGAAACTGGCCGAGATCGACGCGGTCGACGGTACGCTGGACCGGGTGGTTTTCCCCTGCGGGTATGCCCACGACGCGCTGATCGGCCTGTTGCTGGTCCGCGCGCCGAACGTCCGGGCGGTGCTCCGCGAACAGGAAATGGCCGCAAGCCGGGGTGTCCTGGCCGCGCCAAGCCAGCAGGATCGATGACAGATTCCAGGCGCAGGAGTCAACAGTGATAGGGCGCGTCATCAGAATGAACGCGCCGTCATAACGGAGGCAGTCATGGAAGAGAACGTCATCAAACAGATGAAGGGCCGGGACAGGGTGCTGGCCGCCCTGCAGGGTGAACCTGTGGACCGCACGCCCGTATGCAATCCGACCTCCGTCGCCACGGTGGAACTGATGGACCTCGTCGACGCCCCCTTTCCGGACGCCAACCGGGACCCGGAACTGATGGCCCGGCTCGCGGCCACGAGTTACACCGAACTGGGATTCGACACCATCATGCCGGTCTTCACTATCATCCAGGAATCTTCCGCGCTGGGGTGCGATATCCAGTGGGAGCAGAAGGACAACTGGCCCACGGTAAGGATGAACAATCCCATCTGGAATGACGTGGACGACATCAAGGTTCCGTCGGATTTCCTGACGCACCGGGACACGAAGTGCGTCCTCGACGCCATCAGCAGGCTCAAGAAGGAATACGGCGACGAGGTCGCGATCATCGGGAAGACCATGGGTCCATGGTCCCTGGGCTACCACTGCTTCGGCGTGGAGCCCTTCCTGCTCACGTCCCTCGACGACCCGGGCAAGACCCACCTCGCCCTCGACCGCATGAAGGAAATCACGGTGGAGTTCGGCCGCGCGCAGATCGAGGCCGGGGCGGACGCCCTGACCCTGCCGGACCACGCCACCGGCGACCTGGTGAGCGGCGAATACTATCGGCGTTTCCTGCGGGACCTTCACATCGAAATGGTGGAACGGATTCCCATCCCGCTGATCATGCATATCTGCGGGCGGACTGTGGACCGCATGGGCTATATCGCCGAGACCGGTTTTGCCGCCTTTCACTTCGATTCGAAAAACACGCCCATGGAATCCATGGAAGCCGTGGACGGCCAGATCTCCCTCGTGGGCAACATCAACAATCCCGAGACGCTTTTCGCGCGGGGCCCTGACGAAGTAGGCCACGAAGTCTGCCAGAACCTGGATCACGGCATTCACATGGTGGGACCGGAATGCGCGGTACCCCTCCAGGCCTCCATCGAGAACCTGAAGGCGATCCCCGACGCGGTGAAGGACTGGCACCGCAACCACGCGTGCGGCGGGACGGCGTGCGGCGGAACGGCGAATGGCGGGACTTTGAACGGCGAATCGAAGGAAGCGGATCGCGGGAAGACCGGGCAGTAACGCATGGCAGAACTTAACGATATAGCCAACGACTTCCTGAAAGACGAAATCGAGGAATTCATCGAGCGTCCCAACGAACGGACGCGGATCATTGATGCCTTCGCCCGGGCGACACCCGACATGCAGGACATCTCCGCGGCCCTCATCGACGGGGACAACGGGACGGTCGATACGCTGACCCGCAAGGCGCTGGACGAGGGCATCGAAGCGCTGGAAGTGATGGACGACGGCCTGATTGCCGGCATGAGCGTCGTGGGCATCAAATTCCGGGAGAACTTCATCTTCGTCCCGGAGGTCCTCGCCTGCGCAAGGGCCATGAAGGCCGGGATGGCCCATATCGAACCCATCCTCTCCGCTTCCGGCATCGAACCCGTCGGCACGGTGATCATGGGTACGGTCAAGGGCGACCTCCACGACATCGGCAAGAACCTCTGCATCATGATGCTGCGCGGCGCCGGATTCGTGGTCCACGACTTGGGCGTAGATACATCCGAGGACGAGTTCATGGATGCGGTGGAGGAACACGAGGCGCCCCTTCTGGGCATGTCGGCCCTGCTCACCACGACCATGCCCAACATGGGCAAGACCATCGACGCCTTCATCGACAACGACATGCGGGAGGACGTCAAGATCATGGTGGGCGGCGCGTCGGTCACCCAGGAGTTCGCCGACGACATGGGCGCCGACGGCACCGCCGAGGACGCGGTGGGATGCGTCGAACTGGCCCAGCGTCTCCTCGTGGAACTCAAGCAGGAGCAGGACGACTGACGGCGCGTGCTGGAGCAGGCGGCTGACGGCGCGGACCGACGACAATGCAGGACGCCTTCCCGACAGATTCCCATGAAGAAAATCGACAAGGCGGCGTACCAGGAGCGCCTGGACCGAATCACGGCCATCTTCAAGGACATGATGGTCCATGCGACCGAACAGGCTAAGTACCGCTGCCCCTACAAGAACCGATTCGACGAATGTACCGCCCAGTTCGGGTGCCGCAATCAACGCAAGCCGCGGGAAACCGGCGGGTTGCTCATGTGCGGCGGGGACGACAAGCTCGACTACCGCATGGCGTGGGAGACGGAAGAGGCGCCCCGCGAACGGCCGGACCGCGGTTCGAAGCCGGATCAGGATTCTCCAGGGACAGATGTTGCAGCGCCGCACCACGGTTCGATAACCGACGGCACCACGACCCGGCCCCTGACCGCCGGCCGGACCATCTTCGACTACGCCGACGATCTCGCCGTCCAGGTGCCCACCTCCTGCTTCCGCAACGGCATCTGCCACGAGTGCATCGTTGAAGTACAGGACGGCATGGAAGGACTCGTCCCGCGGACGGAAGCGGAGTCCTTCCTGCGGGAAAACTACCGCCTCGCCTGCCAGGCCCGGGTCGTCGACCCGGACGTGGATATCGCCTTCTCCCCTTTGCGGCGAACGCCCAAGATCCTCACCGTTACCGAAGAGAAAGAAACGCCGCTGGATCCGATGGTCAGCCGGCAGGGCGACGTCGTGTTCTATGATGGCGAGGAGATCGACCGGTACCGGGGACATCTCTACGGGCTCGCGATCGATCTCGGCACGACCACGGTAGTCATGGACTTCGTGGACCTGGAGACCGGGGAAAGCGTCCATCTCTGTTCCTTTGAAAACCCCCAGCGATTCGGCGGCAGCGACGTGATGCACCGGATTTCCTACGACGGCGCGTACGAGGGGGAACTGTGGAACGCCATCATCAACGCCGTCAACCACGAGATCATGGACTGGTGCGAACGTACGGGAACCGCGCGGCAGGAGATCTACGAGATCGTCGTGGCGGGGAATTCCACCATGCGGGACCTGTTCTTCCGGCTCGACGTGCAGAGCATCGGCCAGAAGCCCTACAAATCCCTCGTCGAAAACGAATACCTCGCGGGCGAGCGGGAGACCACGGCGCTGACCGTCGGCACCCGGCGCCTCGGTCTGCGCGCCAATCCGAAGGCCCGGGTCTACGGTATGCCCCTCATCGCCAGCCACGTGGGCGGTGACGTGGCGGCCGACCTGGCCACCGTCGACCTGGCGTCGCAGCCGGGCGTATCCATGCTGGTGGACGTGGGCACCAACACCGAGGTGGTCGTGGCGGGGAATTCCACCATGCGGGACCTGTTCTTCCGGCTC
>JAJECR010000169.1 GCA_022821935.1 Candidatus Latescibacterota bacterium | reverse complement strand
GGGTACGCTTCCAAAGAAAAGCCATGCCGCCAGGATGAACAAAGCCAGGGCGACGACCGAAACAAGCAGGCGTTCCCGCGGCGTGGAAATGGTCAGCAGCCGGTCGAGTTGTTCACGCTCTTCCTTGGATTCGGCAACAGTATTGTGAAATGAGTCAAATGGATTATTGAACACGACCGTGCGCAGCCACCTCATGCAGATCAAGCAAGGACAAGGGAAACGTCATCCGGCTTGGGCGAAGGATTCAGCGAATTATACGCAATCTCGCCGAGGCGAGGTCAAGTCCCGGGACGACGATGCCATGATTGTGGTAGCTTGTTGTTCACACAGCACGTGAAAGTATCCCACGACGGGGTTGTCGACCGACATCCATGGAAGTCATGCGGAGTGATACAGCCGGGCAGTAAATCTCTACGGAAGATCGCGGTTGTGGGGCGGGGAACCGCGGGGTGCATGGCGGCCGCCAGCGTGACCCGTCTTCACCCCGACAGCGACCACGAGCTGCACCACATTTACGACTCGCGCATCCCGGTCATCGGAGTGGGCGAAGGCAGTTGGCCGAGCCTGGTTCAGGAGTTGCGGCGACTGACCGGTCTTTCCCATGAAACCGTCCAACAGCGCCTGAACGGAACTCGCAAGTACGGCGTGTCATTCGAGGGATGGGGCCGGCGCAATCGAGACTTCACCCACTACTTTACGCCGCAACAGGTGTCCTACGCCTACCACCTGTCCGCCGACTCGATGGCGGAACTGCTCCACCAAAGCGCCCGCGCGCGCCACGTCGACGCCAAAGTGCTCAATATCACCAGGGTGGAAGGCGGCGCCCAAGTGGAGTTTGAGGGCCTGGCGCCGGAACGCTACGACCTGGTCTTCGATGCCCGCGGCTTTCCGGCGGAACTCCATCCGGAACAGCACATCGACATCTCTTTCATCCCCACCGATACAGCCGTCATCCGCCGCTGTCCGGCGATCGTCAAAGGAGAACAGGAGGGGCCGGTTCTGCAGCCTACCTATACCCGTGCGGTGGCGCGTCCCCACGGTTGGATATTCATCATTCCGCTGACGGTACACACGTCCTACGGGTACATCTTCAACCGCGATGTGTCCAGCCTTGCCGAGGTCGAATCGGACTTTGACGCGTTCCTTGAAACCGATGGCGTAGCGGAATTCGAGCAACGCGCCGTCATCCCGTTTCCCAATTTCGTCCATCGCCACATCTACGATGGCGCGGTGGCCCGCATCGGCAATGCGGCGGCCTTCATGGAGCCCCTGGAAGCAACCGCGATCGTATCCGCCCAGTTTCAGATCGGCATGGTTCTCCAGATGCGACTCAACCGTTCGGTGGACTATCTCGAGCGCGACGCTCCGGTGGTCAATCGGTTTCTCGTCAACAACATGCTCTGCTACGGCCTGATCGTGGGCTGGCACTATTCCTGCGGCTCACGATACGACAGCCGATTCTGGCGCCGCGCTCGCGACCACGTCTGGCCACGGCACCGAAAGGCGGCGGACCCCCGGGTGGTGGATTGCGCCGCGCTTGGCAAATTCGACGACATGATCCAACTGATGAAGCAGTCGGTCATCGACAAATCGGACTGGAATCGGATGTGCGCCGTCCCGCTCACCAGTTACTGCCAGCTCTCACAGGGTCTTGGCTGTTAGCTTCAGTCGGGGCTCAAGCCTCGTCCACGAACTGGAAGCTGAACAGTTCGGCATTCTGCAGGAAGAAGTGCAGCTTCAGGAATCTCTCGGCGGGAAGACTGGACTGACCTCGCCATCTCAGCGGGCAACTCACGCTGTCGGCTTCGAGGGTCCGGCAGTTTTGCCGCTCGAATCCGGGCAGGACGTTTCCCTGTCCGTCGGCGATGGCCGCCTGCAGCCGGCCTCCGGGATGGCATTTCAGGTTGACCACCAGGCTTCCGCCGGTCGGAAAGACGGGCCGGGTTGCCAGAATCCCGGTGCGGGCCGGGCCGGCGGCCAGCGAGACGAAGCGGTCCCGCTTCATCTTGGCCAGGCCCAGGGCGTAGTTGACTCCCTCCAGCCTGCCGCTCTCGGCAACCTCCAGTCCCTCGTGGAGTCCCACCATCCACCAGTCGTGATGGACATTGGCGCCGCCGTGGTAGACGTAGAGGTCGTCGCCCACCTCGATCGGCTTGCTGCACACGGTGGCCATGTAGGGAAACCAGCTCCCTTCGGCTCCCGGGGACAGCCAGGGCTGTCCCGGACGGACCCGCTTGAAGTCCTTCCCGTTGCGTGACCAGGTCAACTGGACGTCCATGGTGTTGTCGGTGTTGTGAAGGACGTTGAGCAGTCCCAGCCAATCGTCGCCGATCCGGAACTGCTCCATGCCGTAGAACTCGTCGTCGATGTTGTCGGTGTCATGATCCGGAACGACCAGAGGCGTCGGGGTGGACCAGCGGATCATGTCGCTGCTTTCCATCCGAAATATGCGCCGCCGCCTTTCCTGGCCGAACCGGTGGGGAAAGCTGGGCGCGATCCAGCCGCCGTCGGTGGGATTGCGCATGTCCTGGACGACGTTGGAGCCCATGTTGGGGTGGCGTCCGTTCAGGCGATAGATGCCCGATTCGGGATCGATGGAGACGGTCACCACGTCGCCCGCGACCGAGCCGCAGTGGCCGTAGCGGACGGGCTCGGCGTGGACCGTCCAGTGAATCCCGTCGCTCGAGAAAGCGCTGCGGAAGCTGCCGCCGCTCGGATCTTCGGCTTCAGGGCTGGCCCGATTCTCGAAAATCGCCTTGTAGCGGCGAGACGGGTCGGTTTCGAGCGTGTCCAGCAGAACGTAGGTGCAATGGGCCGGGCCCACCGGCTCGTAGCCGCCGAGCACCACGTTGGTGCTGTGGCCCTTTTCAGTCACGATTCCCAGGTCGGGTTTTTCCCAGGCGATCCCGTCTTCGGACTGGGCGTACAGCACCCTGGAGGGACAGGAACGGTGGAGATCCAGGCAGAGCTTCCGGTCCGAGGGGCGAATCCAGGATTTGGCTCTGGAAAGGTCGTCGATCTGCCAGTCCTCGTACCAGCACTTGAAGAGGCCGTCCGCCGGATCCCGAATCACGTTCCAGGTATTGCAGGTGAAATAGAGCACGTGCTCCCAGGGGCGGT
>JAJECR010000325.1 GCA_022821935.1 Candidatus Latescibacterota bacterium | reverse complement strand
TGCCCGACCTGGGCATGGGTATCGCCTGGCTGGTGAATTTCTCTTCATGCCTGTTCAGCGCCTTGACCGTAACGGCCGTCTACCTGGTCGTCGTGAAAGCCGTTACGCTCAACCGGAACCGGGACGGATTGACCGGATACGAGAGCGTGATCGTCTGTTGCAGCGCGTTGACCGGCGCGCTCTTGCTGGCGTTTTCCGACACGTTCTGGTTCAACGCGGTAGAAGCCGAGGTCTATGCGCTCTCCATGTTGATCATGATGGTCTGTACCTGGCTGGTCCTGCACTGGATCGAAAACCACGAGCAGAACGGCAGCGAGCGATATCTCTTCCTGGTCGGCTACCTGGCCTTTCTTGGCATCGCGGTGCACATGTTCACCATGCTGGTCCTGCCCGCCGCGTTTCTGACCGTTGTCTGCACGGACCGGGTCATCCGTTCGAACAGGAAACTGATCCTGCTCTGCGCGGTGATGGGCCTCATTCTGTTCAGTGTCGTGGCCTCCATCGACGTGTTCTTCCTCGCGGTTCCTCTCGCCATTGCCGGCCTGGTCCTTTCCAGGGGACGCCTGCCCTGGGGCTTCCCGGCGCTGGCCTTCGTCCTGTCCGTCGCCGTGATGTTCTTCGGACTGGAAGGCGTGGGGTCGTACAACGGGCTCCCGCTGCTCGTGATCGGCGGATTCGAGGCCACGGTCGGCACGGTGATGTTCAGCCTGGCGCTGGTGAGCCTGGCCCTCGCCCTGGTCTCCGCGACGGCCGATGACCCGGGCCGGTACAAGTGGCCTTTCTGGCTCATCGTGCTCTGTCTCGCCGTGCTGGGATACTCCGTGAACTTCTATGTGCCGATCCGGGCGGCCCAGCAGCCGGTAATCAACGAAAACGACCCGTCGAACTGGCAGAATTTCGAGGGATTCCTGGAGCGAAAGCAATACGGACAGGAAAGCATGCTCGAATCGATGTTCAATCGCAAAGGAAGCTGGTCGTCCCAGTTCGGAAACGGCGAAAACATGGGATTCTGGCGCTTCTTTTCCCGCCAGTTCAGCGATCCAGGCTTCCCCTACTGGCTCTTCCCCGTCCTGCTGATTGCCCTGGGCATCCTCGCCCAGGCGGAGCGTGACCGCCGGAGCATCCTGTTCCTGGGCGGGATGCTGCTCACCTGCAGTCTCGGCCTCATTCTGTACATGAACTTTTCAGACGGCAGCCGGGGCATACAGCGCGAGGTGCGCATTCGGGACTATTTCTATACGCCCGCCTTCGTCTATGCCTCGGTACTGATGGGTATCGGAGTCCGGTCGATGATGAGCCAGATAGCAGGATGGCTGAATCGATTCCGGCTGCCCGTGGAAAGAGGTACCGCGGGAATCGCCGTGCTTGCAATCGCCCTTCCGATCGTGCCCTTCACCTATCACTACGAATCCCACTCGCGGGAGGGCGACTACATCCCGTACGACTACGCGTACAACATGCTGGAGTCGTGTGACGAAAACGGGCTCATCTTCACCAACGGAGACAACGACACCTTTACGCTCTGGTTCCTGCAGGAAGTGGAAGGCATACGCAAGGACGTGCGGGTGATCAATCTCAGCCTGCTCAACACGAACTGGTACATCAAGCAGTTGAAAAACCAGGAGCCCAAGGTGCCGATCGCGCTGACCGACGAGACCATTGACGGGCTGACCGTCCAGGGCTGGGACGACAGGGAGGTTGAGGTCGCCGGGATGACGTGGACCGTACCCAGGGCCGGCACGCTCGGGGAAGATATCGGATATCTGAGGGTGCAGGACCTGATGGTTCTGCACATCCTGGAACAGAACGACTGGGAGAAACCCGTCTTCTTCGCCGTGACCGTCCCAACAAATAACGACGTGGGCCTGGACGAGCACATGCAGCTGGAAGGCATGGTGTGGCGGATCGTGCGAAACCCCAACCCAGAACTGATGGACCTCGACAGGACCCGGCACAACCTGTGGAACGTCTACCGGTACCGCGGCATAGCGGACCCGGAAGTATACAAGGACGAGCAGGTCCAGACGCTCCTGCGGAATTACACCGTGTCCTTCCATCAACTGGCGCTCAACCGCTGGAAAAGGGGCGAAATCGACCAGGCCATTGAAGCCGTCGAGAAATACCTGGAGTACAATATCACCAACGGGATCCTCGAACGGCTGATGCTCATTCAGTTCCACGCCGACAAGGGCGCCTTTTCCGAGGTCGAACATTATGCCTTCGAACTGGCCGGTGAATTCAAGACCTTCGACGGATATACGGCCCTGGGCCAGGCCATGCGGAAACAGGGACGCCTCGATGAAGCCATAGCCCTGCTTGAACGAGGCGTGACGGCTTTTCCCGATTCCGCCGCGGGATACGATCAATTGGTAAACCTGTACTTCCATCAGAACGATACGGGCCGCATGCTGGAGACCCTCGAAAGATGGCGGCAAATCGCACCGGGAGATTCGGTTGTACAGGCCATGATCGAGGATCTTGTGGAGGCCGGCGAGTCGAGCGGGCCCTAGATGCGCCGGGCGGACCCCGGCGGACCGGTCCGCATATGTATAGACAGGGCTCCGCTGACTTCCACAGCCACACTGGCTTGCGAGGCTCCGCTGACTTCCGCGGCCCCGGAGCGGGATTATCGCCGGTTCAGGGAAATGCGCATTCTGATCATCAACTGGCGGGATATCCGGAACCCGGAAGCGGGCGGCGCCGAAGTGCACCTGCACGAGACGTTTTCGCGGATCGCCGCATCGGGACACCAAGTCACCCTGCTCTGCAGCAGATTCCCCGGCGCCAGCGAGAACGACAACCAGGACGGGATCGAAGTCATACGGTACGGCGGGCAGTGGACGTTCAACCTGGCCGTTCCCTGGTTTTACCTGCGCCACCTCGCGCACCGTCCGTTCGACATAGTCATCGAAGACATCAACAAGATCCCGTTTCTGCTGCCCTGGTTCGTGAAAGAAACTCCGGTGATGGTCCTGCTGCACCACCTGTTCGGCACGACCTTCTACCGGCAGATCAACCCGTTGCCGGCGACCTACCTGTACCTGATGGAACGGTTGATTCCCAGGGTCTACCGGCGGTGTCCTTTCGAAGTCGTATCGGAGAGCTGTCGCGACGAGCTTGTCGGCCTGGGGGTTTCGGCGGACAGGATCAGCGTCGTGCATAACGGACTCGACGCGGGGATCATCGACGCGCCGGCCGCGCAGGAACGCAAGGAACCCGGACTGATCGTATATCTGGGCCGTCTGAAGAAGTACAAGAACGTGGACCATCTGATCCAGGCCATGGCGATCGTTCGCGGCCAGGTGCCGGGCGCCCGCCTGGTGGTCGCCGGGACCGGGGACTGGCGGCCCGCGCTGGAAGCGCTGACCCGGACCCTGGGACTGGAAGAGGCGGTCGAATTCGCCGGATACATATCGGAATCGGAGAAAATCGGTTTGCTGACGCGGGCGGAAGTGGCGGCGTACCCGTCCAGCAAGGAAGGTTGGGGTATTTCCGTGATAGAGGCCAATGCCCGCGGTACGCCGGTGGTGGCGACCCGCGTGTCCGGACTTCGAGACGCAGTGGTCGACGGGGAGACAGGCCTGTTGACGCCCCTGGGGGATCGAGAGGCGATGGCGCGTGCGTTGATCGGCCTGTTGAGGAACCCGGACGAGCGGGAGCGGCTTGCCCGGAACGCGCGGGCGAGGAGCAGGCGTTACACGTGGGATGACACGGCCCGTCAGACGATCCGGGTTATCCGGCATGCCATGGGGGAACGCACAGATGCCCGGTGAACACCTAGAGCAGCGGGAGGACGGGGTGGATGTTTCCGTCGTAGTCCCGCTGTTCAACGAAGCGGAGAGCCTTCCGGAACTGCACCGCCGGATCGCGGAAGCACTGGATGGAGCCGGTGCGTCATTCGAAGTGATCTTCGTGGATGACGGCAGTCGGGACGGGTCCTTCGAGACCATACGGCGGCTCAGGGAAAACGACGGCCGGATCACGGCGGTCCGGTTTCGCCGCAACTATGGGAAGTCCGCGGCGCTGGCCGTCGGTTTCGAGGCGAGCCGAGGCGACATCGTCGTGACCATGGACGGAGACCTGCAGGATGACCCGGCCGAGGTCCCCCGCATGGTCGAACTGCTCGGGCAGGGATACGATCTCGTCTCGGGGTGGAAAAAAGACCGGAAGGATGCGCTTTCGAAAAGGCTTCCTTCGAAGCTCTTCAACCTCGTCACGGGCATCGTCTGCGGCCTGCGGCTGCACGATTTCAACTGCGGCCTGAAAGCCTACCGCCGGGAGGTCGTGGAGAATATCCCCGTCTATGGAGAGCTCCACCGTTACCTGCCGGTGCTGGCGCACTGGGCCGGATTCCGCGTCACGGAAACGCCGGTGCTCCACCATCCCAGAAAGCATGGCAGCAGCAAGTTCGGCATGGGCCGGTTCACCCACGGGTTCTTCGACCTGCTGACCGTGTACTTCGTATCGAATTACACCCGGCGGCCGCTCCACCTGTTCGGCTCCTTCGGCATGTTGTCATTCGTCACCGGACTGGGCATCGCGCTCTATCTGACCTGGCTCTGGCTGAGCGGCGTCGGCATCGGGACCCGTCCCCTGTTACTGTTCTCCGTACTCCTCATGGTCCTCGGCATCCAACTGGTCTCCATGGGCCTGATCGCGGAAATGATCGCCCACCAGGCCCGGCGCACGGAAGATTACGCCGTCCAGGAACGACTTGGATGATCCCATGGCACGCCCCCGACCCGGCCGGATTTGCTTCTTCGGCACGTACGAACGCGACTACCTGCGCAATATCACGCTCATTGAAGGCCTGAGAAATTCGGGCTGGCAGGTGCAGGAGTGTCACGTCCCCCTCTGGGAGAAGGAACGCGACAAGACCGGCGCGTACCTGGCACCGTGGTCGCTGGTGTTTCGTGCCGTGGAACTGAAGCTGGCTTACCTCCGGCTGTTGCTGAAGTACGTTTTCACGGTAGGAAGCTACGATATCATGGTGGTCGGGTACATCGGCCATTTGGACATGCCGCTGGCGTGGCTGCTGACCCGGCTGCCGCGACGGCCCCTCGTTTTCAGCCCCCTGATCTCCCTGTACGATACGCTGGTCGACGACCGCCGGTCCTTCGCGGAAGGCACGCTCATGAGCCGGCTGCTGCGCAGGCTGGACCGCTGGACCTGCGCGAGGGCGGATCTCGTGCTCCTGGATACAGACGCCCACATCGGTTATTTCACGGAAACCTTCGACCTGCCGCGCCACCGATTCGCGCGCGTATTCGTTGGTGCGCCGGAACCGGACCCCATTCCGGCACCGGACGGCAGTTTGAAAACGGACGGCAGGCCGGAACCGGACCCCGCGGCGGTTCCGAACGATCGAAACGCTTTCGAACCTGGCGAGGATGGGCTGTTCCAGGTGATTTTTATCGGCAAGTTCACGCCGTTGCACGGGCTGCCGTATATGATGGAAGCGGCGCGGCGGCTGCGGGACGAACCGGACATTGTCTTTCATTTCATCGGCTCGGGACAACTGAGCGTCGAAATGCAGGAGACAGCACGCAGGCTGGCGCTTGAAAACATCCGGTTTACGGAATGGATTCCCTACGAAACGATTCCGCGGTACCTGGAGGGAAACGGTGTGTGTCTGGGGATCTTCGGCACGACGGACAAGGCGGCCCGTGTGATACCGGGGAAGGTTTTCATCGCGCTTTCCATGGGCAAGGCGGTCGTCACGGCGGATACCCCTGCCGTCCGGGAACTGTTGACCGACGGTGAAAGCGCGGTGCTTTGCAGGCGCGGAGACCCGGAAGCGCTCGCCACCGCCGTTCGCCGGCTGTACGCTGACCGCGAACTGCTACGCAGGATCGCCGGAGGCGGCCACCGAATCTTCCGCGACCACGCTTCCACGGAGCAGGTCGGCCGGTCCGCAACGGCCGTGCTGGAGCGGCTTGTGCGAGGCGGTCCCGGTTAAGACGGACCCTGGTACGGACACCTTATTCGACTGGTCCACCCTCTTCGTACCGCACGTTCACAAATCTTTCAACATGACCACGGCGTCCTCCGCGGGGTTCGAGTAGTACCCCTTGCGAATGGCGACCGATCGGTATCCCAACCCTCCGTACATCGAGCGGGCGGCCAGGTTCGACTCGCGCACTTCCAGGCTGGAGGACGTGCACCCCTTGCGAACGGCCTCTTCAAGCAGCCAGGTCATCATCCCGTTCCCGATGCCTCTTCGCTGATGGCCGGGCGATACGGCGATGTTGGCGATGTGCAGCTGGTCGGCAACGACCCACCCTACCACGTAGCCGGCGACGGACTCCCCCACCAGGGCAACGATGGCGACGGAAACCCCCGATATCATTTCGTTGGAGAATGTGGTTTCGGACCAGGGCGCCGGATAGGAGACCCGTTCTATTTCCAGGACCTGTGGAATGTGTCTGCGGTCCATAAACCGTATGACGAAGGGATTCGTCTCGGCCATGGGTCAGTCTGCCGGCGGTTCGGACCGGGCGGGCGGGTCCGGTCGGCCAGGCGGGTCGGGGGAGGGACTGTCCACAGCGCTCCGTTCCAGCCGGGATGGCGGCTGCCTGACGAAATCCGTTTTCCTGAGGTACAGGGGCATGAGCTCGTTCAGGTCGGCCTGCTCACCTCGTTCGAGGCGGTCCAGACCAAGAAACGCGGTCGACGGGGCCATCGGCCGTCCCGTGCCCGGCGGCGCGAAGCGGGCCCGGTCACCGAGCGATGAGACGATGAGCTCACGGTACGCGTCGACGCCGCTTCCGATGAGCAACACCGTATCCTCAATGGCCTCGAGCACGTCTTCGAGCAGGCCCACCCTGTATTCGGTCATGCGCTTCGGCCATCCGTCCCCCGTATCGAACCGGGCTTCGTAGACCTGGCCCCTGCGGGCGTCCGTCAATACATGGACGGGGTACCGGCAGCAGGGCGCCTGGTAGGCAACCGCATCGAGCGTGGGCACGGCGGCGACGGGCCGCTTCGTCACGTAGGCGAGGCCCTTGACCAGGCTCAGTCCGACGCGGAGACCGGTATATGACCCCGGTCCGATCGAGATCGCGAATCCTTCCACTTCGGGCCACTTCAGACCCAGATCACCCATGGTCCGTTCCAGGATAACCGGAAGCTGTTCGGCGTACACCGCGCCTGCCTCGAGTGTCGCATCGGCCATCACCTCCCGATCCCGGATCACGGCGATCCCGGCATTGGTGGAAGAAGTCTCGAATCCCACGACGATCATGTGTGGATTTCCTCCGCGGCGGTGAACCGATGGACGCGGTCAATAACGCAGTTTGGTCAGCAGCCAGCCGCCGATCAGCAGCACGAAGACCGGGGCAAGGTCGATCCGCACGTTGGTTTTAGGGATAGCGATGGGCGGAATGATCCGCCTGAAGGGCAACAGGACCGGCTCCGTGAGCCAGGTCAGTATCCGCACGAGCGGTGCCGATGGATCCGGATTGAACCAGGACATCACCGCGCGAATGATGATGAGGAAAAGGTATATACGAAGAATCTGAAGCAGGATCATGGCGATGGCGTATTTGGCGAAGACAACGGGCTTCCAATGCAAGGGCACTTTACCGACCGGAGTGTGCTTTGTCAATGATGAAGATCGCGTGCGGAGCGCCCTGACGATCCGTGCCAGGTTCGACGCCGTACTGGTTTCCAACCGACAGGACCCCGGCCGGGAAGTAACCTCTGGCGTGGCGTGATCGCACCCTCTATCTTACGGCATTCTTGATTACGCATTCATGTTGGTTGCGATGTTGATCGGCGGCATGAAGCCGGGATCCGGAACAGCAATCGGGCATTGATCGGAAAGGAAGGTACATGGCGGAAATCCGGGTGGATTGGAGGAGATTGCAGTCCTTCACGGCGGAGGTCTTCGAGCGGGCCGGATTGCCGGCCGAACACGCGGCCATCGAAGCCGAGGTGCTGGTATGGGCCAACTTGCGCGGGGTGGACTCCCATGGTGTGCAGCGCGTCGCCGGATACGTCCATTCCGTGGAAGCCGGACACTACAATCCCCGGCCGGACATACGGATCGAACGGGAAACGCCCGCCACGATGCTCATCGAGGCAGACCGCGCATTCGGACCGGTCGTGACGACCTACGCCATGAGACAGGCGATCGGCAAAGCCCGAACGGCGGGCATCGGATGGGTGCTGATCCGCAACACGACCCACCAGGGCGCCATGGCCTACTACGCGCAAATGGCCGCGCGGGAGAATATGGCCGGAATCGCCTCTGTCTGCAACCCCCCGAACATGGCCCCGCCAGGGGCGCGTGCGCCGGGAGTGCACAACAGTCCTATCGCCATCGCCGTGCCGGGCAGCGGCGACCGCTTCATCTCCCTGGACATGGCCACGAGCGTGGCCGCCTTCGGCAAGCTGGACGTGGCCGTGGACCGGGGCGAGTCCATTCCGGATACCTGGGCGCTCGATGAAGACGGTCTCCCGACGACGGATCCCCGCCGGGCCCGGTTCCTACAACCGGCAGGCGGCTACAAAGGCTACGGCCTGGCCCTGATCTTCGAGTGCCTTTCGAGTCTGATGGTCGGCAATCCCCTGTTGACGGCCGCCATCACGGGACCGGGCGCGACGCCCGGCGTACAAAACAGCTTCATCGGCGCCATCGACATCGCCGCTTTCACCGATCCGGCAACATACCGCACACAGATCGATGAACTTACCGCGGCCATGAAAGGCCTGCCGCGCGTCGAAGGGGTCGAAGAACTCTTCGTGCCCGGTGAACCGGAGGAGCGCGTGCACCGGGAGCGCATCGAGCACGGCATTCCGCTACCACCCGGCACGCGGGACAAACTTATCGAGGTTGCTGTGAAATTCGGGCTGGAAGTACCGTGGAATGGAGACCTGATGGATGACCAGTAAATACGGCTATTCCGAAGAAGGATTGAAGCACTACACCGCCTGCCGGACCATTGGTCCCATCGAGGTGGACGGGCGTCTCGACGAGGCGTCGTGGCGGCTGGCTGCGAAGTCGCCGCGGTTCGAAGACCTGGAGGAGCCGGGCCGCCCGGCACTGTTCGACACGCGGGCCGCGGTGCTCTGGGACGACGACTGCCTGTACGTGGGCTTCTGGGTAGAGGATCCGGATGTGCGGGCGACGTACACGAAGCGCGATTCGATGATCTGCGAGGAGAACGACGTGGAGGTGTTCATCGCCGCGGAAGACGCCTACTATGAATTTGAACTGAATGCCCTGGGCACCATCATGGAGCGGTTCTACGTGTGGCAGGACGCCTACGTGGAAGCCGGTTACAGCACGATTCCCGAATTCGACCTGCAGGGCACCAACCTGGTGGACACCCTCGGAGGTACGAAGACGGGCCATGCCCATCCCCGTGGCCGCCGCTGGGCGTTCCGCGAATGGGACCTGCCGGGTTTGAAGTGGGCGGTGCACGTGGACGGCACCATCAACGATCCAAGCGACAGGGACCGCGGGTGGACGGCCGAGATCGCCTTTCCCTGGCAGGGCTTGAAGCACCTGGCGGACGGACGTTCGCTGCCGGCCCGGGAGGGAGATACCTGGCGCATGGATTTCTCGCGGTTCCAGTGGATTGACGAAGGGGGTTTCAGGACGTGCCCGGGATGGGCCTGGAACAGCCATGGGATCTACGATTCACACATCCCCGATCGATTCAGCGTGATCCATTTCACGGAGCGAGTGGTGGGAGAGGGAGCGCGGCGAGCCGCGGGATCTCGCGAGGAAGTCGCGTGTGACGAAGGAGCGAGTGGCGAAGGAGGGCGTGAAGCAGGAGGGCGTGATGGGTAATGGGCATCGCTCGAAGGCTGAGAAGGTCGTACGATATAGTTGTCCCAGGATCCGCGACGCCGTAGTCGTGGACAGCCACCTCGACGAGGAAACGTGGACCCTGGCGGAACGTTCCCCGCTGTTCAGCGACCACACAGGCGCCCGTGCCCTCTTCGATACACGTGCGGCCCTGGCCTGGG
>JAJECR010000375.1 GCA_022821935.1 Candidatus Latescibacterota bacterium | reverse complement strand
TTTCCGTTTACGGTTTTACCTTCAGAAAGGGCCATGGTCATTGCATCCTGTAACTGGACAACTGCGTACAGCCGTTTTCGGATTAGTCTTGCGGTGCGAGATGCACTCATGTTATTAAGGATACAACGTTTATTCAAGACCTTCTTGCGACATCGTGCCGGCGCCATCGCACGACCGCATGAACCGCCACACGGCAAGGATCCCGCCATGCTGACGGAAGACCAGATTCATCAGTTTCGTGTGTTTGGGTTTGTCGTGCTCCAGCAGGCTTTCAATGCAGGGGAGATCGAGGCGCTAGGTCGCCACGCTGACGAAATCTGGACGGCCGAACTGGGTCACGCGCCCAACGCCGAGGAACATGTTTCCATCGCGCCGTTCCTCGAACTGCGACCCGACACCCTGCCGCTGATCGAGGACGACCGGTTCTATACGCCCATGGTCCAGTTGTTGGGCCGGGACATGATCTGGATGGGTTCAGAAGGCGTGCAGGGCACCATGACCCGGCGGCCCTATCACCACTGGCACGCAGACCGGCCCGGGCCGCTGGAACTCGGCTACCTGCGCATCAAGATCATGATGTACCTGGATCCGATGCGGAAAGACGCGGGAGCCTTTCGGGTAATACCCGGGTCTCACCGTTCGCCTCTGCACGAGGAACTGACGCCGTTTCAACAGCGGCACGGACTCGAGGATCCGGCGTTTTTTGGCCACCGTGGCAGCGAGGTGCCGTGCCATGCGGTGGAGACGGATCCGGGTGACGCGGTGATCTTTAACCAGAGCCTTTATCATGCCGTTTACGGCAAGGCCGGACGCAGACGCTACATTGCCCTGAAATACGCGTCACGCCCCACTACCGACGCCCACCTGGCGTCGATCATGCAGTACAGTCCCGACGCGCTCAAGCCCCACGAGCGAGTGCTGGAGTCCGAGAGCCCGCGCCTGCGGGCCATGACGGAGGGAGTGTGCGAACTCAGGGCGCGGGCGGAAGCGCGCTAGGACCTAAATCAGACATTACAACCCAGAGCATGCCGGAACATATCTGGTCACTCCGGAATCGTGTGATCAATTGTTGCTTGATGCTAAGTTGCTGCCTGAACTTGCACAGCCATCAAGTTCACGAACACTATGCCCGGTACTGACACCGTTTACACATCTACAGGATTGTGCTGTAACATTTTCTGACCTGAAAGCGTCTGAAGATTATGATGACTTCCAACGACCTTGTCATAGAAACCAAAGCACTCACCAAGCGCTATGGGAACATCCTGGCCGTGGACGGCCTCTCACTGGAAGTCCCCCGTGGCCGTGTATTCGGGCTTCTGGGTCCGAACGGTTCCGGCAAGACGACGACCATGGGCATGCTTCTCGGACTCGTGAGGCCATCCGCGGGACGTTTCAGCCTGTTCGGAGGTAGCGCAACGCATAAGGAAGCACTCACCCGTACCGGCGCCATCGTCGAATTCCCATCCTTCTACCCGCACCTTTCCGGTCGCGACAACCTCGCTTACTTCCAGGAGATTTCCGGTACGAGCGATGTGACTGAACTGGATGAGCTGTTGGATAAAGTAGGTCTGTCAGAGCGCGGCAAAGACCGCTTTCATACCTACTCTCTTGGCATGAAGCAGCGGCTTGGACTGGCCCATGTGCTCCTGGGCGATCCCGACCTCCTGATTTTGGACGAACCGACCAACGGCATGGACCCGGACGGCATGGCCGAAGTACGCGACCTGATACGCAGCCTCGGCGATGGGGAACGCACTGTGCTGCTCTCCAGCCACTTGCTGCACGAGGTCGAACAGGTGTGCGACAGCGTGGCCATACTTTCCCACGGCAGGCTCGTGGCCCAGGGAAGGGTCGATGACCTGATCCGTTCTCTGGCAGGCGAAAAGATCCGCCTTCGCACTACAGACAACGCGAAGGCGGTCGAATTGATCTCGAAGCTGGACTGGGTGGCCGACGTGACCTCGAAAGGTGATTCGATCCTGGTGTCCGCCCCGACGGAAAGGTCACCGGAGCTTACCGAGGTTCTGAGCAGGTCGGCCGTGTACGTCGCGGAAATGACTTCCGGCCAGATGTCGCTGGAGGAATACTATTTCAAGATTACGAGTGGCGCGTACGGGGACGAAGCATGATGCGAAAAATCCTGAACTTGGCGCGTTGGGATGTGATCAAGCTCCGGCGGCGATGGATGCCCTGGGTGTTTCTGGCGTTCATCGTATTGTCCTCGCAACTAAGGCTATTGACTGAATACGAAATGTATAGCAACGTAGACCCCGGACGGATAGAAGTTCAGGCGGGACCGGGCAACGAAGAGGGGGAACATCCCACCATCGGCATTTCATGCCTGGACATCCGGGACGGCGTGGTCGAATCCAGGCTGTCGGGGATGCAAAGTGAATACCGGAAGAGTGCACTGCAGGAGATAGAATCGCTCAGGGAGCAATGCCCGGGTATGCTCGTCATGTACGATACGGCAAGAAAGAGCTTCCTCAACAACGCTACGCTGCCAGGCAGCCTGTCCTTCGGCATTGGTATGTTCGGGAATCTGGGGTATCTGTTCGTCATGATCCTGGCAGCCATGGCAATGGGGGTCGAATACACCTGGGGGACAGCGCGGCAGGTCTTGGCAAAGGGGTGTGGACGTGGGCGATTTCTGGCGGCGAAAGCCCTCGCCCTCATGGGCGTGGTCGGCATTGGGCACCTGGTTGTAATCCTGTTTATGGGGATCAGCAGCCTGGTCATTTTGTTCACTTTGGGGGATACTGGTATCACCACCGATGCCGCGCAGTGGTTTAGGGCGGGGGCAGATGTAATCAAGTCAATGTACTTGATGCTCCCCTACATCATCCTGGGGATGTTCTTCGCGATACTGACCTCTTCGGCGTCATCGGGTATTGTAATCTCGGTGGTTTTTTACATAAGCGAGTCGATTCTCAGGTGGGTTATAGGATCATATCTGGGACCGGACGCGGTCCGGATTCTGATTTCCGCCAATACCCAGTTGTGGATGGCGAGCACGGGTTTTCCCGCGTTGGATGATCCCTCGGCGATTTACGACTATATCAGCAACTTCCTGTCTGCTTTCCTGCCTCTCCTGGCTTACATCGTCGTAATTGGCTGCGCCTCGCTCTGGCTGTTCAATCGCAGGGATCTGCGTCCGTCCACGGGAGGTTGAGAAGTCTACGAAAGCGGTTTAAGATACATGGCTTTGTAGGTTGCGGATCGGATCAGCCGCGACCATTGCTTGACCAACCACACTCAAGTATCCGGAGGTACAAATCATGCCTGGATTTCTGACTGGAAGGAAAATGATCGACGTGCTATGCGTCCTCGCGATTATTGCCATCGGGGCATACTGGTTTACTTCCCCGTACTTTACAATCCGGAGTCTGCGAGCGGCGATTGTTGACGCCGATGAGCAGGCTTTGGGTGAAAAGATCGACTTCCCGGTCTTGCGCGAGAATCTGAAGGATCAGCTCAAGTCGGGAATGGATAGCTGGTTAATTGAACAAGATAAACCGGAAGCTGTTGCAGGTATGGCTTTCACGTGGCCCATTGTCGATAGAATGATTGACGTCTACGTTACGCCGGCCGGTTTGACCCAATTGGCTACCAAAGTGGACGTTCCCGACGATGCCAATATCCCGCTCGCCGCTTTGTCCGGTTCAGTCGGGGCAAGTATTCTGGATCAGGAGGACTTTGTGATTGACAGGGGGCTTAGGTCCTTCTCACTGATTATTCAGACCAAGAATGAGAAAGGCGATGAGATTGAATTAGTCTTCGAGGGCAACGGACTGCGGTTTGTCCTGGTAAACGTCATCCTTCCATTAAACAACCAGAGATAGAGGCCGGCCCAATGACGGTAAAACTACCGGCATCTAGTGGTAGGGAAACCGCCGGCCCGACAAACATCACCGGACCGGCGGATTTGAACATTGATCTCGTAGTAAGAGATCCTACTGTCGGCTTAGCCCCGCTCAGCGGCTGCTGATGCGGACGCTCTCTTCCCTACACCACTCCCCTATACCGCGTCCTCACCCCGTTCCCCGCTGCTGATGCGGACGCTCTCTTCCACGGGAACGACGAAGATCTTCCCGTCCCCCGTTCGGTCGCCCCCCGACTTGGCGGCCTGCCAGATCAGGTCGATGATCTCGTCCTTCTGATCGTTGGTGACCGCGATCTCTATGCGAATCTTGGCCGCGAGGGGGATATCGATCTCCTGCCCCCGGTAAAGCCCTCTGCGGTGGGCGGTGCGGCCATGTCCCGACACCCTGGACAGGGTCATGCCGGGGATGCCTTTCTCGACGAGCGCGTTTCTGACGTCGTCGAGCTTCTCCGGTCTGATGATGGCTATGATCAGTTTCATGGGTCTGACGTCTCCTGAAGTAATAGTCCTTTAGGTAGAATCGGGCAGCTTCGTACTGCCCGTGCACTGCGCTGATTCCGTGGCCGACTACAGGTGAGTCAGACCGTAACCATCCTCCCCGTGCTGGGAGTGATCCAGGCCGACCTGCTGCTCATCTTCCGTGGCGCGCAGCCCGATCGTCCGATCGATCAGCCAGACGAGCACGGCGGTTCCGACGGCCGACAGCGCGATGGCGATGACCACGCCCTTGATCTGGATCAGGAACTGGGACCACCCGCCGACGTCGGTGGCGACCAGGCCGACCAGCAGCGCCCCGAACATCCCGCCGATGCCGTGAATGGCGAAGACGTCGAGCGTATCGTCATAACCCAGTTTACCCTTGAGCTGCACCATCAGGAAGCAGACCACGGCGGCGCCGAAGCCGAACACCAGGGCCCAGGCCGGGGTCACGCTGCCCGCGGCCGGCGTGATGGCCACCAGGCCGGCCAGGATGCCGGAGACGATTCCGAGACTCGAGGCCTTGCCGTGATGTATAAGCTCCGTCACGATCCAGCCCACGGCGCCTGCCGCGGCGGAGATCTGGGTCACTGTCAGCGCCTGAACGGCAGTTTCACCGGCGGACACGGCGGAACCGGCGTTGAAGCCGAACCAGCCGATCCAGAGCAGGCCGGCGCCGATGAGCGTCATGGTCAGGTTGTTGGGCTTCATGGCCCGGGAGGGATAACCCAGACGGGGACCGAGCACCATGGCGGCCACCAGGCCCGCCACGCCGGATGATATGTGCACGACCGTGCCGCCGGCGAAATCAATGGCGCCGTCCTTGAAGAGCATGCCATCCGCGTTCCAGACCATGTAACACAGGGGTTCGTATACCACGAATCCCCAGAGCAGGATCAGCAGGCAGTAGGCGCCGAACTTCACGCGTTCGGCGATGGCTCCGGCGATCAGGGCAGGGGTGATGATGGCGAACATGCCCTGGAACATGGCGAACAGATAGGTGGGAATGTTCGTCCCGTCCCAGATCGTCCCGGGATCGACGCCGCCCAGTAAGAAGTAGTCGGAACTCCAGCCAATAACGCCCGGTATGATCGCGCTCGCGCCGAAGGCCAGGGCGAATCCGAAGATCACCCACTGCACGCCCATGATGCCCATTGCCGCGAAGCTGTGCATCATGGTGCCGAGCACGTTCCGGGTGCGTGTGAGCCCGCCGTAGAACATGGCCAGGCCGGGCAGCATGAGCAGCACCAGGGCGCAGCTGACGAGCATCCAGGCGGTATCCCCGGTGTTCAGCACGGCCGCCGGGGCCGCCGCCTCTTCCTGCGCGAGGGCCAGGCCGGGAATACCAAGCGCCAGGCACGCACCGATACGTAATATGCCACTAAGGGACATACGGAAATCCTCCCTGTTGTGATGAAAAAGATACGACCATTCGAAAATGAAATCCTAATATAGTCCCCGTCTGTTACAGGGATATTTCCCGGAGGTTAAATCCTTGTAAAATGTGATGAGATGTGCAAAAAACGTGGGGTTAGAAAGGAAAGTCGCCCGTCGGGTCGTTGACGTAACGCGAAGTGCCGATCGTAAGGCACGCTCCGGCCCCGGGCGCCAGGTCCACGGTCAGCACCCGTTCGTCCACGGGTCGTTCCTCGCCGTCGTCGACCCGGACCGTCGTCCACTGGTGCTCTCCGTAGGTGCCACCCTGCACCACGACCGTCCGCGGTTCGAGTTGGTTGACATTGACGAGGCTTACCTTCGTCTCGTCCGCGGTCAGTCCCTCCACCAGGGCGCCGACGTCGGACGGCAGGCCCGGCCGGGCGCGGCGTGGGTCGAAGTAGCGGAGGCGTGTGTGGAGCGGCCGCCCCACCCTGGTTATCGTGCCACCCATGGTCAGTTCGACGAGGGCGTCGACGGTGGCCGGGCGAAACATGTTTGGATTGTCCGACAGACGCGTGTCGGGCGTGGTGGGATCGTCGTACATGTCCTTCACTTTCCGGCGGACCACGCCGATGTCCGATTGCAACGCTTCGACGGGGTAGCCGGGGTTGTTCCCTTCAAGGAAATCGATCCAGGGGCTGTTCACCCGGCCGCGGTCCGCCTCGTCCATGGACCAGTAGTAGAGCTCGAGGGCACCGTCATCGTACGGTTCAGACATCCACTCGTACCAGCCGTCGTCGTTGTGCATGCGGGGATACATCTTCACGCCGTCGATCACCTTGCCATTCGCATTCACACCGTCCAGGGTCGTGCGCCACGGTTCGAGGTAGCGCCTGTCGCCCGTGAGGATGAGCGCGTTGCCGAATCCGTCCAGGCACCGGGCGACCCCGAGGCGGCTCTTGGGCTCGCCGGTGTGCGGCGTGATCGTCGTGTGGGCCCAGCCGTATACGCCGCCCCACCAGCGGCCGCCCGCGGCGCCGCCGATCGTGCCGTCCAGCCCGATGTTCGACGGGATGATCCCGCCGTTCGTCTTCGTCCGCTCTACCCACGCCTCGGCGTACTCGAGCAGCCAGTCCCTGTACTTCGCATCCTTCGTGTGGACGTAGGCGTTGAAGGCCATGCAGGTGGCGGCCAGGTTCAGCGGATGATCCCCGGCCACGTCCTCGTATCCGACATAGTGGTCCAGCATGTCCTGGTAATGCCGCTCGCCGTGAGCCAGGATGAAGCGGCCGTCCTCGATGCGGTCGCCGGCCCAGTCCAGGGGCGTGGTCCTGCGCAAAAGCGATCCGCGGCTGCCGTTGAACATGCTGCGGATGAGCCTGTGCTCCGAGTCCCAGTTGGGCACTTCGATCTGCCCGGGAAAGTCGTCACCTTCCATGAAGAAGCCCGCAAACCGCTCGAGCCGCCGGATATGCCGGTCGTCGCCGGGATCGCACAGCCCGATGGTCCCGGTCACCGCGTTGCCCTCCTGGTGATGGGCCCAGTCGAACATCACGGGGAACTCCCGGTAGTACATGCCTTCGCGGGCGAATTCAACCTCCTCGGTCCTGGCCTCGGTGTACTGCCGAAGGTGGCCTTCCTGGGCCTTCTGGCACATGGCCACGAGGTCGTCCGCTCCCCCGATCAGATATAAAGCCGGCACATTGGTGAGATTCTCGATGGCGTCGTCGGGACCGTCCAGGGCGCCCCAGCGCTCGACGCAAAGCAGGTAGCCCCGTTCGTCGAAGTACCGGTCGAAGAACGAGCGCGTGTGCTCGTTATTGGCCCGGATCAGTTCGCGTTCGAGCAGGGCCCACGCCGGTGGAGGCATGGGGGTGTTGATCGTAATCGCGGCGTTCCTCGGCATGGATTGCTCCCGGTCTGGCAAGTCGGTCGGATGGCAAGTCGGTTGGATAGTGAGGCGCGGTCGCCCTACAGCGCGGAATGTACGTAGCGATCGCCTGGGTTCGGAGAAACGGCAAGAACATATAACCGTCGGGAACGGGTGTCAACGGCTAGCTGGAAGAATGGCCGCGCGGCCAGAGAAACGCGGCTTTTGGTGTCAACCGCGGCTTCGGGCGCTGATCGCGGCTGTGGCTGTCAACCGCGGCTTAGGGTGTCAACCGCTCACCGGACAGAGGCGGCGCGGTTCGGGAACCGGAGTATTGACGGGTGGTGAACTGGCTTCTATATTTGCGCAAGTCCGGCACCTGCTCGTGCGAGTGCCATGTCTAGTGCCCATATCGGGTGCCCATGTCGAGTGCCCTTGCCGAGTGCCCTTGCCGAGTGCCCATGCCGTTGAACATCCGCTGACGCCTTCCAGGAAAAGATAATGATGGAGTTCACACCCCTTGCCCCGGAACAGCGGGAACACTTCCGGGAACACGGTTACCTGATTGTCAAGAACGCCCTCGGCGACGATCTCCGCAACCGGGTGGCGGCTGTAGGCGACCGGTTCATGGAGACCGCCGGGCCGATACACAATTACTACGCCAACCGGTACATCGACCTTACCCTGGACGACGCCCTTGTCGAACTCACTACCAACAGTCGCACGGTACCCCTGGTGGTGCAGTTGCTCTCCTACAATATCCATCTCATGCGGGGACACCTCATCTACAAGTATCCCCAGCCCGCTTCCGACGAACCGCTCTATCCCGACGGCGATGGCCGGTCCTTCCGTAACTGGCACCGTGACCTGAACAACTTCACGCCCGACCATCCTATCCGGGGGACGGTGGCGGTCCGCGTGGGCTACTGCCTGACGGACTTCCCATCGCCAGACGCGGGGGCGACCATGCTCGTGCCCGGCAGTCACAAACTGAACGAGGCCCTGCGGTTCAAAGAGGGTTCTCTCGACCCGCCGGATTTCGTCGAGCCGGCGCTCGAGGCGGGCGACGCCTACATCTTCAGCACCAGCACCTATCACACCCCCGCCGTCAACTTCACCGGCGACACCACCAAGGTCCTGCTCGTCAGCTACGCCTACCACTGGTGGGCCCAGCAGCATCCGACACCGCCGGACGAGGTACTCGAACGCATGGACCCCATCACGGCGCAGTTCTTCTGCCGGCCCTGGGAAGGCGACGACGTGCCCCTGCGCGCGTGGGCGGCGGAGCATGGCCTGCCTGTGGAAGATCCGCCCATGCGGGTGTTCGAATAGCGGGATTTCCGTACCCTGATCAGATCGTGTGTAGTGTTCTACGAGATGATGGTCCCGGGCGAACGCGGCCCTGACCGGGACTGTAAGAAGGAGCGAATATGTCCAAATCAGACTGGCCGGAACTGGCCGATGAAGCGCAGCAGAGATGGAATCAGAACGCGGCGTTCTGGGACGACTATATGGGCGACGAGAGCAACACGTTCCATAATCTGCTGGTGCGGCCGGCCATGGAGCGACTGCTTGTCGTGCAGCCTGGTGACAGCGTGCTTGACATTGGCTGCGGGAACGGGAACTTCGCGCGGTTCCTTGCCGGCCTGGGTGCCCGGGTCACGGCGATCGACGGCAGCGCGGTGATGATCGAAAGGGCGCGGGCGCGTTCGGAGGGATACCCGGAAGGATGTTCGGAAAACGAATCCGCGGCCCGTAACGAGGAATCCGCGGGCAGCATAGATTACCGGGTGATCGACGCGTCCGACACTTCCCGATTGGCCGAGTTGGGTGCGGACGCCTTCGACGCGGCCGTGTCGAACATGGCCATCATGGACATGGCCGAGATTGGCCCGATGTTTAGCACCGTTTACGGTCTCCTCAAGCCGGGCGGCGTCTTCATCTGCAGCCTTACGCACCCGTGCTTCCAGGCGCCATACGCGGTGCGCTACGCGGAACAGGAAGACCGTGACGGGGAAATGATCAAGCGGTTCGGGATCAAGATCGAGCGTTACCTGACGCCGCAGCCCTTTGAGGGCCTGGGGATCGTAGGCCAGCCCGTGCCGCAATACTACTTCCACCGGCCCATTTCCGTGCTGCTGTCCGCGTGCTTCGAGGCCGGGTTCGTCCTGGATGGAGTCGAGGAACGCGCCTTCGATGCAAGCGTGGAGGCCGATCGCGAACTGTCCTGGGCGAACTTCAGGGAAACTCCGCCCATGATGGCGATGCGGCTCAGGCGGCCGTTGTAGAATCCGCATTCACCGGCCGGGAATTCAACCGACCGGCACGGTCCGCCGGCCCGCGCATATTGACCTGCCTACAGCGTAACCGATTGGCCCGGCTTCAATACGACGCACCGGGCCAGGTCGCCCACCTTTTCCGCAAACTCGGCCGGATCCTGCTCGATTACGGGGAAGGTATTGTAGTGGACCGGGATGACGGTCCCGGCGCCGATCATCCGGACCGCCTCCACGGCGTCGTCGATCCCCATGGTGTAGTTGTCCCCAATCGGCATGATCACGATGTCCGGTTTCTCCATCCGCCCGATCAGAGCCATGTCGCCGAAGAGACCCGTGTCGCCGGTGTTGTAGTACCTCTTCCCGTCGAAGTCGACGATGATGCCCGCGGGATTGCCCAGGTACACGATGGTCCCGTCGTCCGCCGTGACGGACGAACTGTGGGTCGCCTGCGTCAGCTTCACACGTCCAAAGGGGAAGGTGTTCGAGCCGCCGATCCCCAGGTCGTGCGTGGCGGCACCCTGCGCCTCGCAGTAGTTGGCGAGTTCGAAGGAGGCGATGATCGGCGCGTCGCAGCGCGTGGCGATGGGCACGGCGTCGGCGATATGGTCGGAATGTCCATGGGTCAGCAGAACGTAGTCGGGGTTCAGGTCGTCTGCTGAAATCGTCGCCATCGGATTGCCCGTGATGAAGGGATCGAACAGCAGGTCATGGTTGCCGTCGGACAGGGAAAAAGTGGCGTGTGCGTGATAGGTGAGTTCGGCCATGATCTCGTTCCTCGTTTAGCTGTGTGTATCAAATAAAACGGCCGGGGGGTTCAGGCGTCCCCGGCCGCTTCACTGGATTGGACTTGATCTTAGTTTACCGGTCGGACTAGTCCTCCGTCCTCAGACGGCGGCCCGGGCGGCCGCGAGGGCGGCGTCGTAATCGGGTTCTTCGGTGATTTCCTTCACATACTCCGCGTAGCGCACCGTGTTGGATGCATCGACGACGAAGACGGCGCGAGACAACAGGCGCAGTTCCTTGATCACCGCACCGTAGGCTACGCCCAGCGAAGTGTCCCGGTGGTCGGACAGGGCCGTCACGTTATCGGCGCCCGCATCGCCGCACCAGCGCTTCTGGGCGAAGGGCAGGTCCGCGCTGACCGCCAGTACCTCGACGTTGTCGCTGAGTCCAGCGGCTTCCTGGTTGAAACGGCGGATTTCGGTGTCGCAGACGGGCGTGTCCAGGGACGGCACGAGACAGATGACCTTCACCTTGCCCTCGTAATCCGCCAGGGAAACGGCGGAAAGGTCGCCGCCGAGTACGGAAAAGTCCGGCGCCGCGTCCCCAACCTTCACTTCGTCACCTACCAGGGTCAATCCGTTGCCTTGAAAGGTCGCCGCACCGGCTCTTTCGGTCGCCATGATGTCTTCTCTCCTTGGTCTGAATCGGTTATTCGAAACGGCTTATGGAACCAGTTTTCAATAAGGTACAAACTACGGCTTTATCAAGTTTATCACGCCGCGCGCCGCACTTCGCGCGGGCTTCCTCGAAGGGCGGGAGTGTTCTGTTAACTCCGGCGCAACCTAAGCGCGGGCATCGTCGCTGTCAAGCGATTATACCGTCCTGCTTCAGCAGTGAAATCGCGCCGTCGAAGGCCTCCACCGTGCGTACCACGTCCTCGGTGGTATGGACGGCGGAAGTGAGGCCGTCTACCCCCATGCAATCCACGCCGTTCAGAAGCAGCGCCTGCCGTATGGCGTGCAACATATCCGCATCGCCCCGGCGGTCCGCGGTGGCCGTTCCCGCCGACAGGATCTTGAACCCGGAGAAGGAACCGTAGACACGCCAGCTGTCCAGGCCGTTCTTTTTCAGGACCTCCGACATCTGCGTTCGTAGTTCTGCCGCCCGTTCGTTGGCGACGGCGATGTCCCGGCCGTCGGCGATTCGCTTGAGCATGGCGATTCCCGCGGCCGCGGAAAGGGGGTTCGCGTTGAAGGTCCCGTAGTGCAGCATCTTCTTTTCCGACTGCCATTCCGCATCGTCCCTGAGCTCCAGGAGTTCCATGATGTCCGCGCGGCCGACCAGGGCGCCGCCGTTCAGCCCCGCGGCCACGATCTTGGCCAGCGTGCTCAGGTCCGGCCTGACCCCGTAGTGCTCCTGCGCCCCGCCCGGAGCACACCGGAATCCCGTGACGACCTCGTCCATGACGAAGATCACGCCGTACCGTTCGGTGAGCTCCCGAAGACCGGGAACGATGTCATCGGACAGTTCGACGCCGCCGAACATGGCGCCCGTCGGTTCCAGAATGAGGCAGGCGACGTCGTTGTCGCGCTTCAGGATGTCCGCCACGCGGTCCAGGTTCACCTCGGGCAGGCTGATCACGGTATCGAACACTTCCCGCAACACGCCGGGCATGGGTTGGTTGTTGCCCGGTCCGACGCCGTCCAGCACCTGGTCGTGCCAGCCGTGGTAGTGTCCCCGGAACTTGATGACCTTGCGTCGGCCCGTGAAGGTCCGCGCCAGCCGGATGGCCATGAGCGTGGCCTCGGTACCGGTGGAAACGAACCGGACGGTCTCAGCGGAGGGCATCAGTTGCCGGATCAGGTCCGCCCATTCGATCTCGAGTTCGTGGCACGCCCCGTAGTGCGTGCCGCGAGCCGCCTGCTCCGCGATCGCCTGTACGATCACCGGATGACTGTGGCCCAGGATCAGGGAGCCGTGCCCCATCCAGTAATCGATGATCTCCCGGCCCTCCACCGACCACTTGCGCGATCCCTGCGCCCGGTCGATGTACACCGGGAAGGGACGCATGAACCGGCCGTCGTGGGTTACCCCGTTCGGGAACCGCTCGAGCGCCCGCTCGTACAGCGCGGCCGATTGGTCAAAGGTCTGCCGGTAGGTCGATTCGAGCTTCGTCATGGACGCCGCCTCACGTGACCTGCAGAGGGTCGGATATACCGGAGACCCGGAAGTGCCGTAACTGGCAGAAGTGCGCAGCCGGCGGATGTGCTGCGGTTAGCGGAAGTATCGCAGCTGTCACCTATTGGCGTACTGCATTTGATCGAATCCCTAATAATACGGGGAGGGCGGGGGGATGACAAGCCCTATCTCGGCGGGGCCTAAGCAAGGGTTTCGGCTTGACTTTCGGCCTGGGGTCGGTAGGTTAAGAGGTAAGTTAAATTCCAAAATCACGAAGAGCTATGACTTGCCCAATCGGATTCCAGCCATGCCGTCCAACGAAACTGATGTTGCCGAAACCCAGTCCAGGAATCGTCCTGCTGCAGGACGGATGAGCGGCACGATCAAGACCTTTCTCATGGCGGCCTTCTGCCTGGTGGTCGCTGCCGGTGCGAATGTTGGCGTTCCGGACGCCTCAGCTGGCGACGGCAACGAAAAAAAGGCGGCGGAGCCCAACTGGCAACGGCTCGACAGAGCCCTGGCACTGGCCAAGGACTCCGGCAAGATCATTATCGTCAATTTCTACACCGACTGGTGTCCCAACTGCAGAAGGATGAACGAGAAGACCTATCGTGACGCGGGCGTCCTGAAGCAACTCAACAAATCCTTCATCTCCGTGAAGTTGAACGCGGAATCCTCCCAACCGCTGATTATCGAAGGCCAGACCGTCACCGAATACCACGTGGCCCTGATGTTCCAGGTGAACAGCTACCCCACCACGTGGTTCCTCTCCTCGGAAGGCCGCCCCATCTTGCCCGTCAGAGGGTATTACGGCCCCGATCTCTTCGCGCCCATGTTGCGTTTCGTCGAAGGCGGATGGTACGAGAAAATGGACTTCGACATGTACATGGAGCGGGAGAAGAAGAAATAAACAAAAAGCGGCGCCGGTAAACTCCCGCCGGGGCAACGGCAGACGGATTGTTCAGGTCCGCACAAGAGTTCACGCGACGCCGCATTTCTTAAAAGCACAGCCGCTATGTTTTGTACCGGCCGACTTATCCCATGCGGCCGGCCGATTTCCACACCTCCCAGTCAGTCCGCGTAGGCGGCCAGGCGCGTGCCTTTGCGGGTGTGACGCAGCTTGTTGATGGCCTTCTGCTTGATCTGGCGGATCCGTTCCCGCGTCAGGCCGAAACGCACCCCGATCTCCTCGAGGGTGTAGGTCCGGTCCGAATTCAGGCCGAAGTAAAGGTTCAACACCTCGCTCTCGCGGTCGGTCAGGGTCGAAACCGCGCGCCTCACCTCGTTCCGCAACAGCGCATCCTGCAGTTCCTCGTCCGGCATCTTGCTGTCCTGGTCCCTCAGCCGGTCCATCAGGGTATAGGCGTCCTGGTCGCCGATGGGTGCGTCCAGCGAAAGCGGCGTGCTCGCCCATTCCGGCATGGCGGGATGGCGGCCGAGGTCCGCGCCCGACTCCTCGTCCTCGTCGGATCCATCGTCAGAAGCGGCCTGCGCGTTCGCCCGCTCGCTTTCCTTTTTCTTGATGGAACGCTCGATCCGGCGCAACTCCTCGATCTTGTTGACGGGGAGACGGATCAACCGGGCCTGTTCGGCCAGGGCGTGGAGAATGGCCTGCCGGATCCACCAGACGGCGTAGGAGATGAATTTGAATCCCTTCTTCTCGTCGAACCGGCGGGCGGCCTTCATCAGGCCGATGTTCCCTTCGCTGATCAGGTCGGAAAGGGCAAGTCCCTGGTTCTGGTATTGCTTCGCCACGGCCACGACGAAACGCAGATTCGCGTGGACCATGGTCTCCAGGGCCTTCTCGTCCCCATCCCGAATGCGGCGGGCGAGTTCCTCCTCATCCTGCGGGGTAAGCAGTTCCGTATCTCCGATTTCCTTCAGGTAGATGTCCAGGGCCTGATCGTCTCGAACCTGGATCTTCTTGGTCAGCTTCATTCGGTATCACCTCCCTGCCATCCATTTCGTCCGTATGCTGTTGGCAGCCGTGATATGCCAATTTGTCATATACTGCCAATTTGGCATATCTTGTTTGGTCTTACCGGATTAGTCAAATTTCCTGGGTTTTTCTCGAATTCCCTTTGTTTTTCCCTAACCGATTTGGAATCAACATGTTACGGTTCTTTTTCTACTTTCTCGCGGATGCATTTTCCCAATTTGGCACGGTCTTTGCACTAACTATGTTGCGGATGCCGGTTCAACCGCATCGCCTGGGTTGCTTAACTAATGTACGCCGGCGACGGCCATTCGGTTCCGAAAGAAAGTAAAGAGTATACAATGCGTTTACCGTGTATCTTTAAAAGGAGGAGCATCATGAGAGCGACAACCATTTTCCCGCTGCGGAACCTGCACAACCTGCAGACCGAACTGGACGGCATGTTCCAGCATTTCCCGTTCCGTTCCGGTCTCACGACCCGCTGGTCGCCCCGCGTGGACACGCACGAAACCGAGGACGCCTTCCTGGTCGCGGTGGACCTGCCGGGCGTGGCCTCGGACGACGTGGCGATCAACCTGGAGAAGGGCGTGCTGACCGTAAGCGGCGAGCGCAAGAGTCCCTTCGGCCTCAACGGCGACGCGGAGCCGCAGTCCCGCGGCAAGTTCGAGCACGCTTTTCCGGTGCCGGACGCGGTGGATACCGATTCGATCGACGCGACGTACAAGGACGGCGTCATGACGATCACGCTGCGGAAGTCGAAAGCGGCGCAGCCTAGGCAGATTCCGATCACCGTGGCCTGAGACCGCGGCCGGGAGTGGACGAAATCCCGGGACGGGGCAAACCGCCTCGTCCCGGAATCTGACATGGTCCGCCTCTCGCCAGGAGGCGGATCGGTCCATTTTCTGGTTGAAGCGAGTACAGCCCGCCTCTATATAGGGGTGGGCTCGACCCGTTTTTACCGGGCCGGCCGGACTTGACTGGTTCATGGGTCGAGCCAGGCTCGCCTGTTCGCGCGGGCAGCCGGACTTGATCTCCTGATGGGTCGAGCCCGGTCCGCCTTTTCATTTTCAGCAGGAACTACTTTGGGAGTAAACATTCATGGGCAAGATCATTGGAATCGACCTGGGCACGACCAACTCCTGCGTGGCGGTGGTCGAGGGCGGCGAGCCGACCGTGGTGCCGAACGCGGAAGGCAACCGGACCACGTCCTCCGTCGTGGGCTTCTCAAAAGACGGAGAGCGGCTCGTCGGCGCTACGGCCAAGCGTCAGGCGGTGACCAATCCGGACGCAACGGTCTACTCCGTCAAGCGCTTCATGGGACGCCGCTTCGAAGAGGTGCCCGACGAACGCACGCGCATGCCCTACAGCGTGGTGGAAGGTGCAAGCGGCCAGGTCAGCATAAAAATCGACGACAAGTCGTACTCGCCTCCGGAGATCTCCGCGGCGGTCCTGCAGAAGATGAAGCAGACGGCCGAGGACTACCTGGGCGAGACCGTGGACGAGGCCGTGATTACGGTACCGGCCTATTTCAACGACAGTCAGCGCCAGGCCACCAAGGACGCCGGTCGCATCGCGGGCCTGGACGTGAAGCGCATCATCAACGAGCCGACGGCCGCGTCGCTGGCCTACGGGCTCGACAAGAAGAGCAACGAGAAGATCGCGGTCTTCGATCTCGGCGGCGGCACCTTCGACATTTCGATCCTCGAAATCGGCGACGGCGTCTTCGAGGTCATGGCGACCAACGGCGACACCCACCTGGGCGGCGACGACCTGGACGAGGCCGTGGTGGACTTCCTGGCGGACGAGTTCAAGAAGGAGGCCGGCATCGACCTCCGCGGCGACGCCATGGCCCTGCAGCGGCTCAAGGAAGCGGCCGAGAAGGCGAAGTGCGAACTCTCGACCGCGGGGCAGACGGAAGTGGCCCTGCCCTTCATCACGGCGGACGCTTCCGGTCCCAAGCACCTGAACCGCACCATGACGCGGGCCCAGCTCGAGCAGCTCGTGGATCCCCTCGTCCAGCGGGTGGTGGCGCCGTGCCGCCAGGCGCTGTCCGACGCGGGACTGTCCACCTCGGACATCGACGAGGTCGTGCTCGTGGGCGGCTCGACGCGCATGCCCAAAGTACAGGAAATCGTCAAGGAACTCTTCGGGAAAGAGCCCAACCGGGGCGTGAACCCGGACGAAGTCGTGGCCATCGGCGCGGCGATCCAGGGCGCGGTGCTGTCCGGCGACGTGAAGGACGTGCTCCTGCTCGACGTCACCCCGCTGTCCCTGGGCATCGAGACCCTCGGCGGCGTCTTCACGCGGCTCATCGACCGGAACACGACGATCCCCACGAAGAAGAGCCAGGTCTTCTCCACCGCGGCGGACAACCAGCCGTCGGTGGAGGTGCACGTCCTCCAGGGCGAGCGCGACATGGCCCTCTACAATCGGACGCTGGGCAAGTTCCACCTGGACGGCATCCCGCCGGCGCCCCGCGGCATGCCGCAGGTCGAGGTGACCTTCGACATCGACGCGAACGGCATCCTCCAGGTCTCGGCCAAGGACATGGGCACGGGCAAGGAGCAGCAGATCCGCATCGAGGCGTCGAGCGGCCTGTCGGAATCCGAGATCGACAAGATGGTCAAGGATGCCGAGGCCCACGCCGAGGAGGATTCGAAGAAGAAGGAAGAGGTGGAGGCCCGCAACCAGGCCGACCAGCTCGTGTACTCGACGGAGAAGTCGCTGGAAGAGCACGGCGACAAGCTCTCCGAAGAGGACCGAGGCGCCATCGATTCGGCCCTGGCCGAGTTGAAGACGGCCCTTGAGGGCAGCGACCCGGCGGCCAGCAAGGCGGCCACCGAGAAGCTGACCCAGGCTTCCCAGAAACTCGCGGAAGTCCTCTACCAGCAGGCCCAGGCCGAGCAGGCCGCTCAGGCGGCACAGGCGGGCGGCGCGCCACCGGGACCCGACGGTGGGCCGGGCGGACCGCAGGGACCGCCTCCGGGCGCTGATGGGCAGGGTGGCGGCGATCCGCAGGCGCAAAAGAAGAAGAAGGAGGACGGCGCCATCGACGCGGATTACGAGGTGGTGAACTGAGGGTTGCAGGAGTGGCAGGCGGTTAGAGACGAACAGGTCAACGCCGCTGGTGTCAGCGCCGCTTTTTGAACCTTAAAACAGAAACGCGGGGCTCGATGTGAGTCCCGCGTTTTTCTTTTTGCCTCGTGGAGTCCGGTGATCCATCATCCCCCGAAACGATACGAAACGCCCAGATTCACATACCTCCACAGATCGTTGCTCAAGCTGAACGATGCGGCTACGCCCAATCGCTGCGCGACCCGTAATCCAACACCGACAGACGCGACCGGATCTATCGCATACGTCTCGTCCTTAAAGTCGAAGTCGTCAAAGTCGCCCCGCTTGATCTCCACGCCGCCAAGTCCCTCGACAAAGAACTTCCTGGCCTGGCCGTAATACATTCTAACCCCCGCGGTGATCGGAATCCCCTGGTATGCCGCGTCGATGTCAACCTGGATATCGCCCTCGAAGAGGAGTTCCTCTTTGCGCGTACCATAGTGATTGAAACCGGCCTTCCCGACCAGATCAAGCATATTCCAAGACTCGAGCGGATAGGTAACGGCCACGGAACCGCCGAATCCTGTCCCGTCCGCCAGTATGCTCAGGTCTTCCAGGGCGAAGGATGCATGTCCTTCGATTTCCAGTGAAGCCTGGGCGTTTGCTTGCGCGGTGATCAGACAGGGAACTATCAAAAGGAAGAGTAATCGTCGCATGATGATTTCCTTTACTCACTGGAGTACTGGTTGATATTTCTGCAATGTTACAATCCAATGGTATGAATCGGGCGTCATGCTGTCAATGTATCCGCGCTTTCGGTTTACTCCAAAAAGGCTCTTGGGGTATTTGACCTACCTTGTTGTGTTGGAATTGACATTTCTCAGAATATCAAGTAGTATAACTCCAATGTAATTATATGACATTACATGAACCCATTTGGGATTAATAAGGATAC
>JAJECR010000232.1 GCA_022821935.1 Candidatus Latescibacterota bacterium | reverse complement strand
GTGGAACACCCCGTGACGGAAATGGTGGTTTCACAGGACCTCGTAAAGGAACAGATCCGCGTGGCCTCGGGCTCCCCCTTGAGTTTCTCGCAGGAAGACATCCAACTGCGCGGCCATGCCATCGAATGCCGGATCAACGCCGAGGACCCGGACCGGAACTTCATGCCCTCCACGGGCGAAATCACCAGTTTTCACACGCCGGGCGGATATGGGGTGCGGGTGGACAGCCACGTGCACGCCGAGTACGTGGTTACCCCGTACTACGACTCCATGCTGGCGAAGCTGATCGTCTGGGGCAAGGACCGCGAGGAGGCACTGACGCGGACCGAGCGTGCCCTGGACGAGTTCATCGTCGAAGGCATAAACACGACCATACCGTTCCACCAGTTCATGTTGAAACACCCGACCTTCCGATCCGGGAAGGCGGATACGGATTTCGTTGAGTCGATGACTCCGTCAGGTTGAAGATATGACCTCGTCAGGTTGAAGACAGATATGACCGGCTGCGAGGGCCGCAACGGACCAGAGCGCCGGAGAAAGGAACGCATGAACACGCCCGCAGATCTCCGCTATTCGTCCGAACACGAGTGGGTGCGCCTCGAGGGCGACGTCGCCACCGTCGGCATCACGGACTTCGCCCAGTCCGAACTCGGCGACATCGTTTTCGTGGAACTGCCTTCGGAAGGCGACACCGTGGCCGAGATGGGCGTCTTCGGCGCGGTGGAAGCCGTGAAGACCGTGTCGGACCTCTACAGTCCGATGGGCGGGACCGTTACGGAGGTCAACGACGACCTGGAAGACAACCCCGAAGCAGTCAACCAGGACCCTTACGGCGACGGATGGATGATCAGGCTCAAGGTGGACGACGCGGGCGCCTTCACCAGCCTGATGACCGCCGCGGACTACCGCTCCTTCACCGGCGCTTGAGGGTCCGCGGACTACCGCTCCTTCACCGGCGCCTGAGCGCACGGCGATTGAGCGCGCGGTGCCTTCAGGGGTCGGCCCCAGCGGAGAACCCATGACGTATATTCCAAATACCGATGCCGACCGGCGGGCGATGATGGCCGCCATCGGCATCGAGTCGGTCGAAGCACTGCTGACGGTCATCCCGGAAGACGTTCGACTCGACGCCCCCCTGGACCTCCCGCCCGCCCTTTCAGAACTCGAACTCCACGATGCGATGGGCGAGATGGCCGACCGGAATGCCTCGGCCGACCGGATGGCGTCTTTCGTGGGCGGCGGCATGTACGACCACTTCGTTCCCAGCGCAGTCGGCCACCTGGCGGGCCGCTCGGAATACCTGACTTCCTACACCCCCTACCAGCCGGAGGTGAGCCAGGGGACGTTACAGGGCATTTACGAATTCCAGACGATGATCTGCGAGCTGACAGGCCTGGACGTGGCCAACGCTTCCATGTACGACGGCGCCTCGGCGACGGCGGAGGCGGCGCTGCTGGCTCGCTCGGCGACGCGGCGCAACCGCGTGCTCCTGGCGGGCGGCCTGCACCCCCACTACGTCGAAACGGTATATACTTACGCCCACGGACCGGGCATCGAGGTGGAGACGCTGCCCTGTGCCGGCGGCGCGCTGGACCCAGACCGGCTGGCGTCCGCCCTGTCCGAGGATACGGCCTGCGTCATCGTCCAGCATCCCAATTTCTTCGGCTGCCTGGAGTCCATGGGGGACCTGGAACGGGTCGTGCATGCCGCGGGCGCTCTCCTGGTCATGGCCGTGGACCCGATCTCCCTCGGGGTCATCGAATCTCCGGGCGCCTACGGCGCGGACATCGCCGTAGGCGAGGGGCAGTCCATGGGGAATCACGTGAGTTACGGCGGACCGGCCCTGGGGTTCTTCGCGGCGCGGGACCGCTTCGTCCGGCGCATGCCCGGACGCATCGCGGGACAGACCGTCGACCAGGAGAACCGCCGAGGGTTCGTCCTGACACTGCAGGCCCGCGAACAGCACATCCGGCGGGACAAGGCGACGTCGAACATCTGCACCAGCCAGCAACTCAACGCCCTGATGGCGACGATCTACCTATCGTTGATCGGTAAAGAGGGGTTGAGGCAGGTAGCGGAGCTGTGTCTCCACAAGAGCCACTACGCAGCGGAGCGTATCGCGGACCTGCCTGGCTATGCACTCGCCTTCGACCGGCCGTTCTTCAAGGAGTTCGTGGTACAGACGCCGGCGCCTCCCGGCGAAATCGTGACGAGGCTCGCCGAGGAGCGACTGCTTGCCGGCATCGATCTGCGGCGCTTCCCTTCACTGGAACTGGAAAACGGCCTGTTGATCGCTGTAACGGAACGGCGGACGCGCGCCCAGATCGATCGGCTGGTGGAAGCCCTGGGGCGATACAGTTGAACTGTGGAAGGGAACGTGGATCTGTGGGCGAGGAGCCGCCAACAGGAGCAGACGAAGACGGTGTGTCGGGCGCGGAGCCGCCGGACGCGGACCGGCGAACGCCGAACCGCAAACACGGAACGAACGCATAAGGAGAGGAAACAATTTGTCGGAACCGCTCGTATTTGAACTGAGTTCGCCTGGAAGACGGGGCGTGTCGCTGCCGGAGCCGGACGTACCCGCAAGGTCCCTTGCAGAGTACCTGCCCGCCGGGGATGTTCGCGTAGTACCACCCGAGCTGCCGGAAGTCAGCGAGGTCGATGTCGTCCGCCACTATACCCGGCTGTCCACGCTGAACTATCATCCGGACCGGGCCATGTACCCCCTCGGTTCATGCACCATCAAGCACAACCCGAAGGTCAACGAAGACATGGCCGCCTTGCCGGGATTCGCGCGCCTGCATCCCATGCAGCAGGACGAGACCTGCCAGGGGAGCCTGCAGCTCCTGTACGAACTATCCCATGACCTGGCGGAAATTGCCGGCCTGGACGGAGTCTCGCTGCAACCCGCGGCCGGGGCGCACGGCGAACTGACCGGCCTGATGATCATGCGGGCCTACCACGAGAGCCTGGGACACGCCCGGCGTAAGGTCATCATACCCGATTCGGCCCATGGTACTAACCCGGCCAGCGTCACCCTGGTGGGCTACGAAACGGTGCAGATCCCGACCAATGCCCATGGTCTGGTGGACACCGGCAGGCTGGCGGAGCTGATCGACGAGGAAACGGCCGCCTTCATGCTCACCAATCCCAATACGCTGGGGCTGTTCGAATCCGAAATCCGCACTATCGCGGACATCGTCCACGACGCGGGCGCCCTGCTCTACATGGACGGGGCGAACCTCAACGCGGTCCTCGGCATCACCCGGCCCGGCGACATGGGGTTCGACGTCGTCCACTTCAACCTCCACAAGACCTTTTCCACGCCCCACGGCGGCGGCGGCCCAGGGGCCGGGCCCGTCGGGGTGCGGAGCGACCTGGTCCGGTTCTTGCCGGCGCCCGTGCCGGTGAAGGACGGCGACGCGTACCGGTTCGACTACGACCGGCCGGAATCCATCGGCCGCGTCCGCAGCTTCGGCGGCAGCTTCGGCATGATGGTCAGGGCCTACGCCTATATCCGCGCCAACGGTCCGGACGGCCTGCGGCAGGTGAGCGAGAACGCCATCCTGAACGCCAACTACATCATGCGGCGCCTGGAGAAACACTACCCCCGCACCGTCCTCGTCCACGGCGCGCAGAAGGAGACCCCCATTCCTGCTGAAGTGCCCTGCCAGCACGAATTCGTGGCCTCCGGCACCCGGTTCCGTGAACATGGTGTCAAAATGCTCGATATCGCCAAGCGGCTACTCGACTACGGTTTCTACGCACCGACGATCTACTTCCCGCTTATCGTCCCCGAGGCCGCCATGGTCGAGCCCACGGAAACCGAGAGCAAGGAATCCATCGACCAATTCATCGACGCCATGACCGCCATTGCCGAGGAAGTGGAAAACGATCCGGACCTCGTCCGCAACGCCCCCCACACCACGCCGGTCAGCCGCCTTGACGAGGCCCGCGCCGCCCATCCAAAGACCCTGAACCTGCGGTACAGGAAGCCGGACGCGGAATAGCTTGTTTCGGGATCGGCGAAATTTAACCCGGGTCCGCGTTTTCGCGTCGAACAGGTTTCCGGATCATCGAACCGCATGGAGGTACGGAATCAGACCTCCATCATTCGATCGTACGCGGCTTTCGCATCGACGGAGATCTCCACCGGGTCCTTCTCCCAATATTCCTCGCGAAAGATCTCGACAGACAGGGCGCCGTCGTAGCCTTTCGATCTGAGTGCGCCCAGCATTTGCCCCAGCGGGATCACGCCTTCGCCCATGTACACGCGATGCTGGTCGGTTAAATCGGCCAGCGGCAGGTCCTCGCAGTCGTCGACGTGGACGATCAACAGCAACTCGGTGGGGATGGACAGCACATCCGCGAGGGGGACATCCGACTTGTAGTAGTGGAAGAAATCCATCATCAATCCCAAGCTGCCGTGTCCGGCCCGTTCGATCACCTCCAGGGCCTCGCGGGGGCCCGGGATGAAGGGATGCCGTCCGAGAGGCTCGATGGCGATCTTCACGCCATGGGCGGCGGCACGTTCCGCGTATGACCGGGCCGCGGCGGCCATGGTATCAAAGGCTCTATCCCGGTCCATGCCTTCCGGAGGCGCGTCGGCGCAGACGAGGAGGACGGGACAGTCGATCGCCGCGGCTATCTCCGCCGCGCGTTCGATTTCCTGTAGCTGCGTTCGATTGTCGTCGAACCCGACCAGCCCGTAGGGACAGAGCGAGGCCGCGCGCAATCCAAAGGTATCAAGGCACGCCTTCAACTCGGTGACGTCATGGTTCTCCAGATACGCGTCGAGTTTCCTGGACCAGATCTCTACAGCGTCGAATCCCGCCTTCGCCGCCGCTTCCAGATCCTGCTCAAGGGTATAGGGCATGGTTGTCGCACCGTTGATGCACGAATACATGGGAAAGTTCCTCTCGTCTTATTCCTCTCTTCTTATTGAGTAGGGCCTGCACGTTCGCGCTCCTGCCCGCTTACGGTCATAGTTGCATTAGTACCATGCAGGGCACGAATGTCAACCGATCTGATTGACGGTGCGCCGGCGTCGTGGCAGCACCTGTTTTGCATGCCTTTTTTTCTTGACCTCCCGCATTCATACTACATACAATGAACTGTAAGATCTAACGGTCTTGAGGGCGGGTCTTATGACTCGCCCTTTTGTTGTTTATAAACCCGGTTGCCGGCCTGCCATGACGCGTGGCATCTCTGCCGTGACGCGCGGCATCGGCCGTCCGGGCATCGCGTAAGGAGCAGAAAAAACCCAATGGCCGTTCGCATTCTCGTAGGTGCAGCGTGGGGCGACGAAGGCAAGGGCAAGATCGTCGATTTCCTGAGTGAGCGGGCCGACATCGTCGTACGGTTCCAGGGCGGG
>JAJECR010000168.1 GCA_022821935.1 Candidatus Latescibacterota bacterium | reverse complement strand
TGCCCGACGAGGAACTGAAATCCCTGTCGGAACGCAAGGGCATTCCACTTTACGAAGCCCACGGCGTGGCCAGTTTCTATCCGCATTTCAGGCTGGAACCTCCTCCCGAGGCCACGCTTCGGGTCTGTACCGATCTCTCCTGCCATCTCCATGGTGCCTGCGACGTGCTCGAGACCCTGCGGGAAACCGTGGACTATGCCGGGCTGGACCAGTGGGAGGTGAGCGGAACGTCATGCCTCGGACAGTGCGACGGCGCTCCGGCGGTGTCGATCAACGATGGCAGCTACAGGAGCATGTCGGTGGACCGGCTCTCCGGATTTGTTGCCCGTCTTGCCGACAATGGGAAGATCGGCCGCCAACCCTTCAGGCGTCGGATCAACCCGGGGCTCATCGATCCCTATGACCACCCCCTTGCCGCCGGATCCCTGAAACAGTGGGTTTCTGGCGGAGACGCGGACCGGCTCGTGCAGACCATCAAGGACAGCGGCCTGCGCGGCATGGGCGGAGCCGGATTCCCGGCCGGCGTCAAGTGGGACCTGGTCAGAAAAACGGAATCCGAAGTCAAGTTCGCGATCTGCAACGCGGATGAGAGCGAACCCGGCACGTTTAAGGACCGCGAGATCCTGTACCACTATCCCCATCTCGTCATCGAGGGTGTAATCCTGGGCGGACTCGCCGTCGGCGCGAACCGGGGATATCTGTTCCTCCGGCACGAATACGACCGGGAACGAGAAGTGCTTGAGCAGACGATCAGGGCGTTCTACTCGTCAGGATACCTGGGCGACGGCATTTTGAATTCGGATCGATCGTTTCACCTGGAGATCTTCGACAGTCCCGGGGGATACATCTGCGGCGAGGAAACGGCCCTGCTCGAAGCGATGGAAGGCAAACGGGCCGAACCCAGGAACAAGCCGCCGTATCCAGGTACACACGGTCTGCATGGCAGGCCCACGCTCATCAACAACGTCGAAACCTTCGCCTGGGTGCCCGCCATCATACAGCGCGGCGCCGACTGGTTTCGGTCCCAGGGAACGAACGGCGCATCGGGGCGCAAGTACATTGCCCTCAGCGGTCATGTCGAAAGACCGGGGGTTTACGAAATACCGCTCGGAACACGGGTATGCGATCTCATCCGCGACTACGGCGGCGGCGTCAGCGGGGGCCGTAAACTGAAAGCCTTCGCTCCGGGCGGAACTTCATCGGGTTTTCTGCCCGCGTCCATGGCGGAGATCCCCCTCGATTTCAAACCGCTTGCGGATGCCGGCTCCATGCTGGGATCCGGTGCGGTTATCGTCCTGGCCGAGGGCACAGATATAGTGGACCTGGCCCGGAACGCGGTGACCTTCTTCCGCAACGAATCCTGCGGCAAGTGCGTGCCCTGCCGGACGGGCACCGAGCACCTCGTGCGCATGCTTGACGCCGTGCTCGAAGGCAAAGGTAGGTCCGATACGCTGGATCCCGTGGCGGACATCGCAGAAGCCATGGAACTGACCTCCATCTGCGGTCTCGGCCAGGCGGCGGCGCTGCCGCTTACCTCCGCGCTCCGGTATTTTCCGGACGAATTCGAGTCCACCCGCCGGAACGCGGAGCACCGCCGGGGAGAGGAAGCCGGAGGCGGTTCGGATGAGTAGCGGGAAGGTAACGCTGACGATCGACGGCAGCCGCATAACCGCGTCCGCGGGGGCCACGATCTGGGAAGCGGCCCGGTCGGCAGGCATCGACATACCCACTCTGTGCCACGATCCAAAGCTGCAGCCGGTCGCCGTCTGCCGCGTGTGCGCGGTCGACGTCGAAGGTTCCCGCATCCTGCCCGCTGCCTGCATCCGCCAGGTGGAAGAAGGCATGGTGGTACGCACGGACACGGGACGGGTACGTCGTGCGCGCCGAACCCTGGTTGAGCTGCTCCAGTCCGGACAGCCCCCTGAGGAGAAACGGCGCAAACCGCCGGCGCAGGACGAACTGGCGCGACTGGGCGGAATGCTGCAGTCGGATCCGGCTCGGTATGCGTCAACCTGTACGAACCAGGCAGTGGAGCAGGACCTGTCCTCGCCCGTCATCGCGGTGGACCACGCCGCGTGCATCCTGTGCGACCGGTGCATCCGCGCCTGCGACGACGTCCAGGTAAACGACGTCATCGGCCGTGCCGGCAAGGGATGCGACACCCGCATCGCCTTCGACAACGATCTTCCCATGGGGAGTTCCTCCTGCGTTGCCTGCGGCGAGTGCGTGGCGGCATGTCCTACTGGCGCGCTGACGGACCTCTCCCTGGTGAGTGCGGGCCTTGGGACCGCGGAAACCCCATCGGGGAAAGTCGATTCGGTTTGCCCCTATTGCGGCGTGGGTTGCGGCATCACGTACCATGTGCAGGACGACAGAATCACAAAGGTGACGGGGCGGGAAGACACCCATACCGAGGGCCGGCTGTGCGTCAAAGGCAGATACGGATACGACTATACCCACCATCCGCAGAGGCTGCTGAAACCGCTTGTCAGAAGGGAAGAAGCCTATCCGAAGCGGCCGCTCTCGGCGGACTTCCAGGATTACCGGGAATTCAGGCACTCGCTGAGGTCGCCGGAATGGAACGATCGGATACGGGAAGTGTTCCGTGAGGCCGAATGGGACGAAGCGCTGGACCTGGCGGCCCGCCGGCTGCTGGAAATCAAGGAAAAGAAGGGGCCTGGCGCGCTGGCCGGCTTCGGGTCGGCCAAAGTCACCAACGAGGAAGCCTACCTGTTTCAGAAGCTGATCCGCGTGGTCTTCGGTACCAATAACGTCGACCACTGCACGCGCCTCTGCCACGCGTCCTCCGTGGCGGCCCTCACCGAGGCCATCGGGAGCGGGGCGGTCTCAAACGCCTTTCAGGAGGTCCTTGAAACCGACGTCATATTCGTGGTCGGGTCCAATACGGAAGACAACCATCCCGTGGCCGCTACTTATATGAAACAGGCCGTGGACCGCGGTGCCAGGATGATTGTCCTCGATCCCCGGCGGCCGACCATCGCCGACCACGCCACCCGGTACGTACGGTTCAAGCCGGGTACCGACATCGCGCTGCTCAACGGAATGATGCACGTGATTCTGCGCGAAGGGCTGCAGGACGATGGCTTCATCGCACAGAGGACGGAAGGCTTCGACGCGCTCGAACCGGCCCTGCGCCCCTATACACCCGAAATGGCTTCGAAGATCACCGGCGTTCCCGCTTCGATGATTGAGCAAATCGCCGTCGAATACGGCCGCGCGCGGCGCGCGATGATCTTCTGGGGCATGGGGATCAGCCAGCATGTCAACGGCACGGACAATGCCCGGGCGCTGATCTCGCTATGCCTCATGACCGGAAACATCGGACGTCCTGGCACGGGTCTTCACCCGTTGCGGGGGCAGAACAACGTCCAGGGCGCTTCCGATGTGGGGCTGATTCCGCGATTCTATCCGGGTTACCAGCCCGCGGACGATCCGGACGTGCGGAAGCACTTCGAAAAGGCCTGGAGCGTTCCGCTCGACCCCCACCCGGGCCAGACCGTAGTGGAAATTATGCACGGCGCCCTCGACGGCCGCATCGAGGGCATGCTCATGATGGGCGAGAACCCTTTCCTTTCGGACCCGAACATGAACAAGGTCCGGAAGGCCCTTCAGAACCTGTCGTTCCTCGTCGTACAGGACATCTTCCTGACGGAGACCGCCGAGTTCGCGGACGTGATCCTGCCCGCTTCCACCGCGGCGGAGAAACGGGGCACCTACGTCAATACGAACCGCATGGTGCAGATCGGAAGAAAGGCCCTCGATCCACCCGGCGAAGCCCGCCTGGACGGAGATATCCTGGTGGATCTGGCCAATCGGATGATCCGTTTGGAGCAAGGCGATCACGGCACATGCTGGGACTACGACGAGCCGGAAGCGGTATGGGACGAAATCATGTCGCTGACGCCGATCTTCAAGGGGATCACCTACGAAGAGATGGAAAGGGAAACCGTGGTCTGGCCCCTGGGAGAGCCGGTACTGTTCACCGACTCGTTTCCCCGCGGGCGAGGCGGGTTCACGCCCGTATTCTTCGCACCGCCCGATGAGCTGCCGGACGAGGCGTATCCCTTTGTCCTGAACACCGGCCGTGTGCTGCAGCACTGGCACACGGGCACCATGACGCGTCGTGCCCGTGCCCTCGACACCATTTCCCCGGAGCCCTTCGCGGAACTGACGCCCGGGGACCTTGCGCGCCTGGGCGTCAAAGACGGAGACCTGGTGGTCGTCTCCTCCCGCCGCGGCGCCATCACGCTGAAATCGAAGTCCTCCACCCGGGTATCCGACGGCAACGTCTTCATACCTTTCCACTTCAAGGAAGCCGCCGCCAACGTCCTGACCAACGACGCCCTCGACCCCGACGGCAAGATCCCCGAATTCAAGTACTGCGCGGTGGCGGTGGAAAGCGCGGTATCAAGCAGGTAGGGGCCGCCTTTCTGAAGCATGTGACGCCATCGGCCCATGCGCCCGGTTTCATTCCTCCCACATAACCCTTTCCTGCCTGGCACCAGACCTTCAGCAGCGGATTTGAAACTCTTTCGTTCAGGTATTCGTAGTAGTGGTATGAACTCGACCGCAGGCAGCCCGCGTACGGCAGATCAGGACTTCGACAAGAACCACCGAACGCATTACCGGCGGATTCTCGCACTCTGCCGGTATCTTCTGAAGTCTGTCGATGATGCCGAGGACGCGGCGCAGGAAGTCTTCGTCCGCGCATACCAGAAGCGTTCGACCGTCGACAGTTCGAAGTCATACCTGAACTGGCTATTGAAAATCGCCACCAATCATTGTCTTGACCAGTTACGCCGCCGGAGCAGCGAGGCCCGGATCTATGAATCCATCGATCCCGACCGGATAGGACCATCCCGGGTATCCGAGGACACACTCGATTTTCTGGTCCGGGCGGAAAAAGGCGAACGCGTGCGATCCGCAATACAACTGCTTTCCGACAAATACCGCGTACCACTCGTGCTGGCCTACTATAACGAGTTCACCTATGAAGAAATCGGCGAGGCGCTCGAGCTGAACAGGAACACGGTAGCGACGTTGATTCTACGCGCCAAGCAACGATTGCGAGAGGAGCTGAAGGGACTATGACGGACGAAAAGGTGCGCAGGGAGGATTGTCCAACTGAACTCAGTTGCTCGATGTACGCCGATGGCGAATTGTCCGGGGCCGAGGCGCTAGAGTTCGAAGATCATCTCAACCGCTGCCCGCATTGCCGGGCGCTTGTACGTGCGTTAAAGATGGAGCGAGATGCGCTCGTCGAAGTATTCGGAAACACCGAAGCCTTCCTGGCCGAGACGAATCCGGCCCATGCTCCTTCTCCGATCCATGCCTTGGTATTGATGGGACTGGTCACGGTATTCGCGGCGCTGCTGAGGTTGAATTTCGACTCGATTATGGGCCTGGAGCTACCCTGGGGCTTTGAGTGGCTCAGCCCGTTGCGCGTTACCGGACAGTTGTCTCTGCTATTCAGCTCGGGATTTTACTTTATCCAGGAAGGGGGTTCGATCATGGAATCGCTGGTCAGCTATGCTGGTGTCGCGGCGTTAGCCATTATGCTGCTATGTACTGTATTCGTCCTGGCACGAAGGTTGCCAGGGGTTTCGAAGCTGATTGCCTGCCTGGTCCTGGCAGCGGGGTTGTCCGCACCGGCGGAGGCCATCGAAACACGCTCCACCGAAAACGTCTCCATTGAAGCAGATGAGATCATTGACGACACGCTCATTGTCTTCGGGCGCACGGCCAGAATCGACGGCGTGGTGACCGGAGACCTGATCGTGTTCGCCCGGTCGATCGAAATCGCGGGTTCGGTCCAGGGAGATGTTTTTTCTTTTGGAAGGAACGTCGAAATAGACGGTGAGGTGGGCGGCGGGGTCGCAGGGTTCGGACAGGTGATTCGCATCGGAGATACCGTCGGCCAGAGCATCTATGGGTTCGGCCAGTCGATTCTCTCCAGACGGGACGCTTCGATCGGGGGAGACATCTTTGCATTCGCAGAAGATATCAACGTGGGCGGGTCGGTCGACCGAAACGTGACGGCGTTCGGCAACACCCTTACAGTGACGGGCGAGGTGAAGCGGGACGTTACTTTCTCGGGTAACCATACGGCCGTTCATTCGTCCGCGTCGATCGGTGGGAATCTCGACGTCGATCTGCCGAACGGGGAGAACCTGCAATTGGATTCCACCGCGTCCGTAGCCGGCGAAACGATCGTCGAGTTATGGGAAGCGGATCAGGACGAGGACGATCCGCTGTCAATCTGGACGTTCGTGCGCGTGGCCCTGTGGCTGGCCGCGGCGTTCGTATCGGGCATGCTGCTACTCTGGGCGCTTCCGGCGCTGCGGCGCATGCCATTGGACGACCTTCGCGCCATTCTACTGTCCGGCGGAATCGGGTTCCTGGTCCTCATCGCGATGCCGGTAGCCGCGGTCCTGCTCTGTGTGACGGTCATCGGGCTTCCGGCCGGACTCGTGATGGCCGCCGTCTGGGCGCTGGGTCTCTACTTGTCCAAGATCGTCGTGGCGCACTTCCTGGGTAACGCGTTGCTGCGACCGAAACAGCAGGATACGGGTTCCATGGCGCTGCCCTTGCTCGTCGGGCTGGTACTGGTACTGATTGCCGTGAGTCTGCCCTATGTCGGTTGGATTATCAATCTGCTGTTGGTCATCATCGGCCTGGGTGCGGCCGGACTGGTTCTCTTCAGGTCCGCCAGGAGTCGTATGGCCGCGGCCTGATGCGCCGGTTTCCTGGCTCACCAGAGGCACCATGCCGACCGGACCGACCCGGCCGGCATGGCCTGACGTGGTCAGTCCGGACAAGAAACAAGAAGGGACGATACCGGTCGATAACCGCGTGTGTCATTTTGCGGCGCGTGCAGTTTCACGGGTATGTGCTCAGGAAGCGTCGTAGCCTG